>JBIQHO010000030.1:0-18506 GCA_044508545.1 Bradyrhizobiaceae bacterium
CGTGGTCTGGGCTGTCGTCTATTACGGCTTGTCGCTGGGCGGCCCGCATTCGGCGACCATCGGGATGCGGCTCATGGACCTGGAAATGCGTACCTGGTACGGCGATCCGAGCTATTTTCTGCTCGGCGCCATGCACGCGATCCTGTTCTGGTTCTCGATATCGATCTTTTCGCCCCTCATTCTCCTGGTTGCCCTCTTCAACGGGCGGCGCCGGCTGCTGCACGACATGCTGCTGGGAACCGTGATTATCAACAATTCGGTTCGGGGGAGTGTTGCGGAGCCTCACCGAAGTTATTGATATCGTAGTCTCCGGATTGACGGTCGGCTTCGAGAGCGCGATGCTCGGCATGACCCTGCTTCGGAGGCCTGCAAGACCGCCGTGACCCAACATTCGCGCGATACCCCGCAATTCTATCTGACGGCTCCTTCGCCGTGCCCGTATCTGCCCGATCGCAGCGAACGCAAGGTCTTCACGCATCTTGTCGGCGAGAAAGCCGGCGACCTCAACGACCTGCTGACCCATGGCGGTTTCCGCCGCAGTCAATCGATCGCTTACCGTCCGGCCTGCGACCAGTGTCGTGCCTGCGTGTCAGTACGGGTGATCGCCGATGAATTTCAGCCTTCGCGCGGTTTCCGCAAGGTGCTGGCGCGCAACGCCGACATCACCGGCACCTTGCGGGCTGCGATGCCGACGTCGGAGCAATATTCGATATTTCGCGCCTATCTCGACCAGCGCCACCGCCATGGCGGCATGGCCGATATGACCGTGCTCGATTACGCGATGATGGTGGAAGACAGTCACGTCGAAACCCGCATTATCGAGTATCGCAGGCGCGACCTCGACAACGGCATCGACGAACGCGGCGATCTGGTGGCGGTGGCACTTACCGATGTGCTCAGCGACGGGCTCTCGATGGTTTACTCGTTTTTCGAACCGTCGGAGCAGAGCCGCTCGCTCGGCACCTTCATGATTCTCGATCACATCTTCCGCGCGCGACAGCTCGGCCTTCCCTATGTGTACCTCGGCTACTGGATCGAGGGGTCACGGAAGATGGATTACAAGGGCCGCTTCCTGCCGCAGCAGCGCCTTGCGCCCACGGGCTGGTTGCGCGTCGATGAAGATCGCCAATCGATGAGCTGAAAAAGAATTCAGCCGCGCCCTATCCGGCAACGGTGTCCGCCAGCAGCTTGATGTTGAGGATCACGATCGCGCCGGCCACGACCCATGCCGCAACGGCGGTTGTGGTTGAAATCGCGAACTCTCCCATCTTGCGGCGATCCGAGACGAAGCGGACCAGCGGAATCACCGCGAACGGCAACTGCATCGACAGCACGACCTGACTGAGAACGAGAAGCTGTGCGGTGCCGCGTTCGCCATAGACGGCCGTGACGGCGATCACGGGTATGATGGCGATGCCGCGGGTGACGAGACGCCGCGCCCACATCGGCATGCGCAGATGCAGAAAGCCTTCCATCACGATCTGGCCAGCGAGCGTGGCTGTCACCGTGGAGTTGATGCCGGAGGCGAGCAGCGCGACCGCGAGCAGCGTCGATGCGATGCTAAGACCCAATAGCGGCGACAGCAGCCTGTACGCATCGCCGATTTCGGCTACCTCGGTATGGCCGCTGCCGTGAAACACCGCGGCGGCCACGATCAGGATGGCCGCGTTGACGAACAGAGCCAGCATCAGCGCCAGCGTGCTGTCGGCGGTCGCCCACCGGATCGCGGTCCGCCGTCCCTCTTCGTTGCGCGGATAGGCGCGCGTCTGCACAATCGATGAATGCAGGTAGAGGTTATGCGGCATGACCGTCGCGCCGATGATGCCGATGGCGATATAGAGCATTTCCGGATTGGTGACGATCTCGCGCGACGGCACGAAGCCGCGCAGCACCTCGGCGATCCGCGGCTCGGCGGCAATGACCTGGATCGCAAAACAGACCGCGATCACGATCAGCAACGCGACCACGAAGGCCTCAAGAAACCGGAAGCCCCGATTCATCAACAGCAACAGCAGAAAGGCATCCAGCGCCGTGATCAGCGCACCGGCGATCAGCGGAATGCCGAACAGCAACTGCAGCGCGATCGCCGTGCCGATCACCTCGGCCAGGTCGCAGGCGATGATCGCAGCCTCGCAGATCAGCCAGAGCATGAAATTGACCGGCCGCGAGTAGCTGGCGCGGCAGGCTTGCGCGAGATCAAGGCCGGCGGCGATGCCAAGCCGCGCGGCCAGAGCCTGCAACAGGATCGCCATGAGGTTCGACAGCAGGATAACCGACAGCAGCGTGTAGCCGAACCGCGAGCCGCCCGCGATATCGGTGGCCCAGTTGCCGGGGTCCATGTACCCCACCGAGACCATGTAGCCGGGACCCGCGAAAGCCAGCAGGCGGCGCAGCCAGTGCCCGGACGTTGGCACCCGCACCGTCGCATGGACCTCCTCAAGGCTTGGGCGGGCGGGCGCTTCCGAATGCCAGCCGGCCGCAGCCGAATCGGGTCCCTGCGGCGGCTCCGGTAACGGCTCGGGCAAAGCAGGCGTTTTCACATCCATCGGCTGCAATATGGGTCAAGCCGACCTTTATTGCAACTCATTTGCAAATGCATCTAGAGCGTTTTCGAGCGAAGTGGATACCGGTTCGCGTCAAGAAAACACGTCAAATCAAAATCATAGAGCCCCGCTTCTGATTCAATCAGAAGCGGAAAGGCTCTAGCGACTGATGCGCGCGGACGCGCGACGGCCGTCCACGCGACGGCCGACCGTGAACATCGCGATCCGCGAGCGCCCAGACGCCACTTATTTGCGGAAAGAAGCCGCGGGAGAATCGAGCAGTTCGAGCACCGTCTCGGGCGGGCGGCATATCCGCGCGCCTTTCGGCGTTTCCACGATCGGGCGCTGAATCAGGATGGGGTGCGCCAGTACGAAATCGAGAATCTGGTCGTCGCTCCATTTGGGATTGCCGAGATCGAGTTCGGCGTACGGCGTTCCTTTCTCCCGCAGCAGCGCGCGGATCGGAACACCCATGGCGTCAGCCAATGCACGAAGTCGCGCGCGGTCCGGCGGATCCTTGAGGTATTCGACGATCACAGGCTGCTCGCCGCTCTGCCGGATCATCGCCAGCGTGTTGCGGGACGTGCTGCACGACGGGTTGTGATAGATCGTCACGGTCATGATCGCCATCCGCTCAGATGTCTATGCGCGATATCATATGGCGCGGCCGAACCTGTTCGACTTCGGCAGGCCGTGCGCGAGGCGGCCGGCGTCGGCGCGGTTGCCGCGCCAGTCGGCCAAGTCCTTCCAGCTCAGGCCCTGCTCGCGGCCTGCGGAATCCTTCCACGCCAGTCCTGCTTTTGAATCGAAAACAGTGACGTCCGACAGGCCCGCGCCCTTGTATTTCTGCAGCCGCACGCCGCGACCCCGCGCCATCTCCGGCACCTGGTCGAGCGGAAAGACGACCATCTTGTGGTTGGTGCCGATGACCGCGACCTGATCGCCCGAGACCGTCGCGATCGCCTTCGCCTCGTTCGGCATTTCGACGTTGAGCACCTGCTTGCCCTTGCGCGTGGTGCCGACGCAATCGTCCTCGTTGACGACGAACCCCTGTCCCTCGTAGCTCGCGATCAGGAACTTGCGGCCGCCGGTATTGACGAACAGCGACACGATCGCGGCATCCTGTTCCAGATCGATGAACAGCCGGATCGGCTCGCCATGGCCGCGCCCGCCCGGCAGCTTCGCGACGTCGAGCGAATAGAATCTGCCGTTGGTGGCGAACAGCAACAGCTTGGACGTGGTCTCGGCAAAGAACGCAAAGCCCAGCTTGTCGTCGGTCTTGAACGACAGATTGGACAAATCCTCGACATGGCCTTTCAGCGTCCGCACCCACCCCTTGTCGGAGACGACGATCGTAACCGGCTCGCGCTCCACCAGCGACTCCTCGAGCGCGGCGAGATCGTGTTCCGGCGCGTCGGCGAAGACGGTGCGGCGCTTGCCGAGCGGCGTCTTGGGTCCGAACATGTCACGCACATTGCGCACCTGCTCGCCAACCTTGGCCCATTGCTCGGCTTCCGAGCCGAGGATTTTGTTGATGCCTTTCAACTCGTTGCGAAGGTTCTTGTCCTCGGTGCGGATTTCCATTTCCTCGAGCTTGCGCAGGGAGCGCAGGCGCATGTTGAGAATGGCATCGGCTTGTATCTCGGTCAGCTTGAACGCTTTCATCAAGGCCGGCTTCGGCTCGTCCTCGGTGCGGATGATCTTGATGACCTTGTCGATGTTCAGGTACGCGATCAGATAGCCGCCGAGCACCTCCAGCCGATGCTCGATCTGCGCCTTGCGATAGGCCGAGCGCCGCAGCAGCACGTCCCGCAGATGGTCGAGCCATTCGCGAAGACATTCGGCAAGACCGACGACCTTCGGAATCTTACCCTTGATGAGAACGTTGAGGTTGAGCGAAATCCGGCTTTCAAGCTCCGTCAGCCTGAACAGCGATTCCATCACCAGTTCGGGGTCGACGTTGCGCGACTTCGGCTCGATGACGACGCGGATGTCTTCGGCCGACTCGTCCCTGATATCGCCGACCAGCGGCAACTTCTTCTCGTTGAGCAGTTCGGCGATCTTTTCGATCAGCCGCGATTTTTGCACCAGCCACGGGATCTCGGTGACCACGATCACCCAGGTGCCGCGCGCTCCCTCCTCGCGGTGCCACTTGGCGCGGGTGCGGAAGCCGCCACGTCCGGTGGCGTAAGCCTCCGCGATGCTTTCCTTGGAGTCGATGATGATGCCGCCGGTCGGAAAGTCCGGACCCTTGACCCAGCGCAGCAGCGACTTCGACTTCGCGTCGGGCTTGTCGATAAGATGCAGCGCGGCGTCGCAGAGTTCGGCGGCATTGTGCGGCGGAATCGCCGTCGCCATGCCGACCGCAATGCCCTGCGCGCCGTTGGCGAGCAGGTTCGGAAAACCACCCGGCAACACCACCGGCTCGCGGCTCTGGCCGTCGTAGTTGGGGCGGAACTCAACGGCGTCCTCGTCGATCCCATCGAGCAGCAGCCGCGCCACGTCGGTCATGCGCGCTTCGGTGTAACGGTAGGCGGCGGGATTATCGCCGTCGATATTGCCGAAGTTGCCCTGACCGTCGACCAGCGGATAACGCGAGGCGAAATCCTGCGCGAGCCGCACCATGGCGTCGTAGATCGCCTGATCGCCGTGAGGATGGAACGAGCCCATCACGTCGCCGACGATCTTGGCGGATTTCTTGAAGGCAGAGCCGGGATCGAGCCGCAGCAGCCGCATGCCGTAAAGAATGCGGCGATGCACCGGCTTGAGGCCGTCGCGCGCATCCGGCAAGGCGCGGTGCATGATGGTGGACAACGCATAGGCGAGGTAGCGCTCTTCCAGCGCATCCCGCAGTTGCACCTCGTGAATTTCGGCCGGCTCGGCCGGAATCAATCGTTTTCCCATGCAGACGGGTTAACGCCTGCGGGGTACGGCGACAAGGCGCGAATCATCCCGGGTGGTCCCGGCGAATGTCGCGACAACTCGCGGAAAGCGTATTGCGTCATCCTTCAAACGGCCGCCCGCGCGCCCCGCAACACCGCGTTGATAAACCCCGCTCTGGCATCCGAATGCCTCTGCCCGCGTGGTTCCAGAACGTGGCGCAACAGGAAGCGCCCGGTCAGGTCAAACCCGTCCCGCACGTCCTGTTCGGACCAGCCCGGCCCGGCGCCGTCATCCTCGCGCAAAAATGATGGCAGCCGCAAAAGCCGGTCGCGCCAGGGTTCGCCGGCCTGCCGCGACACCGCGCCTCCCGATTTCGGCGAGACATAAACGAGATCGGCGGTCGCGCCGGTCGCCGCGCAGACCGACAGGTCGAGACCGAAACCGAGTTCGGACAGCATCGCCAGTTCGAACCGGATCAGATGAATCGCCGCTTCACCCGCCGTGTCAAAGTCGTCCAGCGTCCGCTCCAGCATCTGAAAAATATCCTCGTGCGGATCGCGCTCGGGCAGCAGCCGTGCCAGCGCTGCCAGATGGGTCACGCCATAGGCCGCATGAGACGCCGCGAGCAGGGTCGCCGCGCGCATCCGCGTGGCCTCCAGCGCGTAAGTGCCGAGATGCTCGTCGAGCCGCGCTCGCCACAATGCGCGGACCGAGTTTCCGGGCTGCAGCAGCGGACGCATCCGCGATCCGGCGCCGCCGCGCACAAGGCCAAGATGGCGGCCATGGCCGCGCGTCAGAAGTTCGACGATGGCTGAGGATTCGCCATGCCGCCGCACCCCGAGCACGATGCCGTCGTCGGTCCATTCCATGATGGCCCAGCCTATAATATCGCGCGGCGTTTCGCAGCCGCCGATCAGACGGAGTTGAACCAGTCTTTCGCGTCGTCCGTGAATGAGAAATACATCCCGGCCCCGGCCAAGACGGTCGAAAACAGGTCGATCCCGGAGGACAGCGTCAACCCGCGGGTCAGAGAATCGAACAGCGAAAGCACCGAAAGCGCGAGCGCCGCAACGAGCGTCCATCGCGCCCAGTTCTTCCGGTACCGCGCGGCGAGCCAGACCAGAAGCAGGAAGAACACGAACACGAGAACGACAAACATGTCGCCGCCTGCGTCCGCGGCATCGCCGCCGTAGGGCGGCGCGCGTTCCACGAACGCAGCCGACAACGTATCGATCAGGAGCGACAGATACAGCAGGACTTCAAACCGCAGTACGTTTCTCGGGATGATCATGGCACCCTACGACTTTGGAAATTCCAGTCCCATTTCGCGATAACGGTTCGGATCGTCACCCCAGTTCTCACGCACCTTCACAAACAGGAACAGGTGCACAGGCTGACCTAAAATCCCGGCGATCTCCTTGCGGGAGTCGGCGCCGATCGCCTTGATGGTCGCGCCGCCCTTGCCGAGCACGATCTTGCGCTGGCTGTCGCGTTCGACAAAGATGGTCTGCTCGATGCGAACCGACTTGTCGCTGCGCTCGGTCCAGGTGTCGGTTTCGACCGTCGATTGGTACGGCAATTCCTGATGCAGATGACGATAGATTTTCTCGCGCGTGATTTCGGCAGCGAGATGGCGCAACGGCGCGTCCGACATCTGGTCTTCGGGATAATGGAACGGTCCTTCCGGCACGCGTGCTGCGAGCGCGCGGCGGAGATCGTCGACGCCGTCGCCGGACAGCGCGGCGATCATGAACGTATCCTCGAAGGCAAGGCGCGCGTTGGCCGCGCTTGCCAGCGCCAGCAGCCTGTCGCGGGGCACGAGATCGATCTTGTTCAGCACGAGAATTTTCGGATGCGCCACACCTGCGAGCTTCGTCAGGATGGCGTCGGCCTCGTCATCGATACCGGCGCGCGCATCGAGCAGCACGCAGACGAGATCGGCGTCGTGGGCGCCGCTCCAGGCGGTCGAGACCATGGCGCGGTCGAGCCGGCGCTTCGGCGTGAAGATGCCGGGCGTATCCACCAGAACGATCTGGGCGTCGTTCTCGACGACGATCCCACGGATCAGCGCACGGGTGGTCTGCACCTTGCGTGAGACGATCGTGACTTTCGAGCCGACCAGCGCATTGACCAGGGTGGACTTGCCGACGTTCGGCGCGCCGATCAACGCGACGAAACCGCAGCGCGTCGCCGCACCGCCCTCGCTCACTTGACACCTTCACGGGCAATCATCGCCGATGCCGCCGCCTTTTCCGCCGCGCGCTTGCTGCCGCCGACGCCCTCGGACGCTTCCAGCCCCGGCAACTCCACCGCGACGCGGAAGCGCGGATCGTGATGCGGCCCGGTACGCTCCACCTCGCGGTAAACCGGCGTCGGCAGGCCCTGGCCCTGGGCCCACTCCTGCAGCACGGTCTTCGGATCCCGCAGCGGCCGCACCGGCTTGCGCATCCGCTCGAGCCAGTTGCGCTCGACGAAGGCAGCCGCGGCCGCATAGCCGCCATCCAGATAAACCGCGCCGATCACCGCCTCGCAGATATCGCCGAGCACGGACCGGCGCAACCGCGCGCCCGCGCCCGCGCCGACCGCGCCGAGCTTGATGCCTTCGAGCAGATCGAGCGACTTGGCGACGTCGATACAGGTCTCCTTGCGCACGAGATCGGCAAGCCGCTTCGACAACTCGCCCTCGTCCGCCTTGGGAAACGCGCGATAGAGCATGTCGGAGACCACCAGGCCGAGCACGTGATCGCCGAGAAATTCGAGGCGCTGATAACTGTCGGCGCGCCCGCGCGAGGACTTCAGCGCCGAGACATGGGTGAAGGCCGTGGCCAATAGCGAAATATCAGCGAACTTGTGACCCAGCCGCTGCTCGATCGCGGCCATGATCGCCTTGGTGCTGGTTCGCGCCCGCTTCTTCTTCAACGCAGGCGCCGCCGCCTCCGTGCCGGACGGCACGGCTACGTCGTCGGAACTCGGCACTGGCTTGATGTCAGCCGATTCGTCGATCATCGCACGATGGAGAAGATGCGATTCCACCGCACCGCGGTGGGCCAGCGCCAGATCTGCCAGGCGTGCTCGCCCTCCTCGATCGAGAAGAAGATCATCTGCGCCCGTCCGACCAGGTTTTCAAACGGCACATAGCCGACAGCGGAGAGCACGCGGCTGTCGGTGGAATTGTCGCGGTTGTCGCCCATCATGAAGAAATGGCCGGGCGGCACGGTGTAGACATTGGTGTTATCGTAGAAGCCGTTGTCGACGCAATCGAGCGTCTTGTAGGTGACCCCGTTCGGCAGCCTTTCCTGCCATTGCTTGACCCGCGCGGTCGCGTCGGAGCCGCATGGGTCCTCGCCGACGAAATCGGGCAGCCGCTCGCGCTGCACGGGCGTGTCATTGATATAGAGCAACCCCTCCTTCATCTGGATGCGGTCGCCCGGCAACCCGATGACACGCTTGATATAGTCGGTCGAATTATCCTTCGGCAGACGAAACACCACGACATCGCCGCGGTTCGGTTCGGAGCCGAAGATGCGCCCGGAAAACAACGGCGGCGAGAACGGAATGGAAAAGCGACTATAGCCATATGAGTACTTCGAAACGAACAGGTAGTCGCCGACCAGCAGCGTCGCCTTCATCGATCCCGAGGGAATATTGAACGGCTGGAACAGAAAAGTCCGGATCACCAGCGCGATGATGAGAGCATGGATAACGACACGGACCGTCTCGCCGACGCCGCTTTCAGTCTTGGTTCCGGATGTCACGCTCATCGCTTCCCTATGTCCGTCACTGCCGCCTGAAGCGGCGGCAAAAGCGTCCAAGGCGAAGCGTGTCCGTTCCGCACAAAACGCTGTCAATCTGTTGGTCTGGGCGAATCCGCGCGCACCCCCGCCACGATTCGTACTGAACTCACCTAGCGTTCTGATCCTGCAGCTCGCCTATTCTTTGCAGCACCCTTGATGCGATCTTTGGAATCATAAGGAACACTAGCAACTTTTATGATTTCCGGTGTGGTTTGGGGGTCAGAAGTTCGCGACCCGCCGAAGTGCCACACCAGCTCGAAGCACCTGCGGCGTTTTAGACCGTTGTTTACGGCTGCGCAATCGATCGCGCCGCAAGAATCATATAACATATTGATATAGCTTTATTTTTAGTTCGAACGCGCCGCAGGATCGAAAATCGGGAATCAAGATTTGCCCGGCGCGACGGCCGAAATTATGACGAAGGCCTGCGCCACCGGCCAATCGTCGGTGAGACTGACGTCGATCCGCGCTTCAAAGCCCTCGGGCGTCAGGATCTGCAACTGCCTCAGCGCCCCGCCCGTGAGCGTCATGGTGGGCCGACCTGCCGGCAGATTGACGACCCCCATGTCTCGCCACCATACGCCACGCCGGATTCCGGTCCCGAGCGCCTTGGAACAGGCCTCCTTCGCTGCGAATCGTTTTGCGTAGGTCGCCACCACGAGTTTTTCATTGTTGGCGCGGCGCTCGGCCTTCGCCCGCTCGGCATCCGTGAAAACCCGGTTGAGAAACCGGTCGCCATGGCGCTCGATCACCTTCGCAACCCGGCGGATATCGACCAGGTCGGAGCCGATGCCGATGATCATGCGGGAGACGCCTTCAGCCTGGCGCGGCCGCGATCCATGGCCGCGCGCATCATGCGGACGGTCTCCGCAACCCCGACGAGCAGCGCCTCCCCCATCATGAAGTAGCCGATGTTCAGTTCAACGATCTCCGGCAGCGCCGCGATCGTCTCCGCCGTGGCATAATCGAGACCGTGCCCGGCGTGAACCTCAAGACCAGCCGCCCTGGCCAAGGCGGCCCCTTCGACGATGCGGCGCCATTCGGCATCCGCCTTCTCCTTGTGACCGTCGACGACGGCGTCGCACCAGCCGCCGGTATGAATCTCGATGGCCGGCGCACGCAGTTGCGCCGCCGTCTCGATCTGTTGCGGATCGGCGGAAATGAACAGCGACACCTGGATGCCGGCGTCGTTGAATTTCGCGATGAACGGCGCCAGCGCGTTGCGTTGGCCGACCAGATCGAGCCCACCTTCCGTGGTCAGTTCCTCGCGGCGCTCCGGCACGAGACAAACCGCATGCGGCTTGGTGGCCAGCGCAATTCGTTGCATCTCGGCCGTCGCGGCCATTTCGAAGTTGAGCGGTTTTGGAATTTCGGCCTTCAGCCGCGCCATGTCGACGTCGCGAATGTGGCGGCGATCCTCCCGCAGATGCGCGGTGATGCCGTCGACGCCCGCCTCGATCGCCGCGAGCGCGATGCGGACCGGATCCGGCCGCGTGCTGCCCCGCGCGTTGCGCAGGGTGGCGACGTGATCGACATTGAGTCCGAGACGAATCGCGGGAAAAAGATGGGGCATCAGGCTCTCTTATCTAGTTCAGCAGATTGAATAGCGAAAACGCACTCCCTCCCCTTTTCCGAAAGAGAGTTGAGTGAAGGGGCCGCTACGGATGATCGGCAGACAGCGCCTCCTCACCTGGCTGCTACGCAGCCGACCTCCTCCCGGCAGGGAGAGGAAAGGTTTGCACGCGCAGATCCGTCGCGATTGAGGCCCATTTGCTTAACCATTGACCCGCTCGACGCGCGCCACGACATCCTTGGCGCGCAGCTGGGCGAGAATGGCGCTGAGATGCTTGAGGTCGTAAACCTCGAGATCGATGGTCATTTCGGTGAAGTCATCCGAACGCCTGCTCATGCTGATATTGTCGATGTTGCCGTCGTGCTCCGCGATCACGGTCGCGACCTGCGCGAGGCTGCCGGGCTCGTTGAGGCTATCCACCACGATGCGCGCCGGAAACCGTTGCAGCGTGGTGTCGTCGACGTCCCAGCGAACGTCGAGCCAGCGCTCGGGCTCTTCCTCGAAATCCGTCAGCGCCGGCGACTGGATCGGATAGATCGTGATGCCTTCGCCCGGCGTGACGATGCCGACGATACGATCACCGGGCACAGCGCCACCGTTGGGCGCGAACTTGACCGGCAAATTCGAATTGATGCCGCCGATCGGGATCGCCAGCGGGCTGCGGGCGGGATCCGGCGGCGATTTCAATTTCAGCTTCTCCGCCAGGCTCTTCTTCACGCCGAAACGGCCCGACCGCTCTTCCTTGTAGTCCGGATACATCGCGCGTGCGACATCGGAAGCGCGCATTTCGCCGCGACCGACCGAAGCCATCACGTCGTCGATCGTCGTGCGCGCCAGTCGCGGCAACGCGCCGGTGAGCTTGTCGTCGGCGTATTCGATCTTGGCGCGCATGAACAGGCGCTCCACGATCCGCCTGCCAAGGCTGACATACTGGCCGCGCACGGCCGCCCGGGTGGCGCGCCGGATCGCCGCCCGCGCCTTGCCTGTGATGGCAAGCGATTCCCAGGCGGAGGGCGGCGCGGACTGGGCGGCGGAGGTCAGGACTTCGACCTCGTCGCCGTTCTGCAATCGCGACGACAGCGGCGCAAACTTGCCGTTGATCTTGCAACCGACGGTGCTGTTGCCGACATCCGTATGCACGGCGTAAGCAAAATCGATGACATTGGCGTGCCGGGGCAGCGCGATCAGCTTCCCCTTCGGAGTGAAGCAGAACACCTGGTCGTGAAACAGCTCCAGCTTGGTGTGCTCAAGAAACTCTTCCGGATTGATGCTCTCCGACAGCATCTCGATGGTGTGGCGCAGCCAGGCAAAAGCATTGGACTCGCGGTTGAGCAGTTCGGTCGGCGAACCCGCCCTGTCCTTGTAGAAGGCATGCGCGGCGATGCCGAACTCGGCGATCCGGTCCATCTGCGCGGTGCGCAGTTGCAGTTCGACGCGCTGGTTGCCCGGTCCGATCACGGTAGTGTGAATCGAGCGATAGTCGTTCTGCTTCGGCGTCGAAATGTAGTCCTTGAAGCGCCCGGGCACGACCGGCCATGTCGTATGGACGACGCCGAGCGCGCGATAACAGGCTTCGACATCGGGCACCACGACGCGAAATCCGAAAATGTCCGAAAGCTGTTCGAAGCCGACCGACTTTCTTTCCATCTTGGTCCAGATCGAAAACGGCTGCTTGCGACGGCCGCTCACCCGAGCAGTAATGCCCTTGTCCGCGAGACTGGTCGTTAGCTGGCTCTCGATCTCACCGATCAGGTTGCGGTTGCGCTCGGCCAGCGCATCGAGTCGCTGGGCGACCACCGCGTGGGCCTCCGGATCGAGCGTGCGGAACGCCAGATCCTCCAGCTCCTCGCGCATCTCCTGCATGCCCATGCGCCCGGCCAGCGGCGCGTAGATGTCGAGCGTCTCCTCGGCGATGCGCTGACGTGACGCGGGCGGCACGAATTCCAGGGTGCGCATGTTATGCAGCCGGTCGGCGAGCTTGATCAGCAGCACGCGGACGTCTTCGGCGATCGCCAGCAGGAGCTTGCGCAGGTTTTCGGCCTGCTTGGCCTCGCGCGAGACCAGTTCCAGCCGTTTCAGCTTGGTCAGGCCATCGACCAGCGCGCCGATCTCGTGACCGAACATATTGTCGATCTCGGCCCGGGTGGCCTCGGTATCCTCGATGGTGTCGTGCAGCAGCGCGGCGACGATGGTGGCGTCGTCAAGCTTGAGACCGGTCAGGATAGCCGCGACTTCGAGCGGATGGGAAAAATAGGGATCGCCCGAGGCCCGCGTCTGCTCGCCGTGAGCCTTCATGGCATAGACATAGGCCCGATTCAGCAAATCCTCGTCGGTGTCCGGGTTGTAGGAGCGAACGCGCTCGACCAGATCATACTGGCGCATCATCCGCGGGCGCGGCGGCCTGGCCGGGGCGACCGGCGTCGGCGTCACCTCGACCGAATCAGTCGCGGTCTGCATCTGCCCCTTTCTGCGAGGCCAACTCGTCATCGAACTCAATGTCTTCATCGTACGGGAACGGTCCGCTCGCCCTCCGGCATCTATCCTAGATTGTCCCGGCCGAAAGTCGAACTCGAACTTTTGCCGCAAGAGATTTTGGTTATCAGGGCAGAAGGTCCCGGCCGGACCACCCGCCGCCGCTCACGCGAGCACTCTTTCTGCCCTTGAAGCGGCCCCTGAACGCAAAAGCCCGGACCAAGGTCCGGGCTTGCACATCTGGCAAAGGCGACGCGCGCTCATTCGTCCTCTTCGGGCTGCTCCTCGGGAGGCGCGAGCCCCTCCAGACCTTTCAGCAACTCCTCCTCGGTCATGCGCTCGACCGCGACCTCGGTGTCATCGGCGTCAACGCTCGCCCCGGCCGAGCCGATCAAGGGCACGGTGTCGGGCTCCGGTTCGTCGACCTCGACGAACTTCTGCAAGGAATGAACCAGTTCCTCGCGCATATCTTCGGGCGAAATGGTCTGTTCGGCGATTTCGCGGAGCGAAACCACCGGATTCTTGTCATTGTCGCGGTCAATCGTAAGTTGCGACCCCGACGAAATCATCCGCGCGCGGTGCGCGGCCAAAAGAACCAGGTCAAACCGGTTGTCGACCTTGTCAATGCAGTCTTCCACGGTGACGCGCGCCATCGCCTGTCGCTCCGTTAAGGGGGCCGAAATTATGAGATATAACTGCTAGGTATAGCGGCTTTGCGGATTTCGCAACAGAGAATTTAACATTTGGCGTGTAAGCTGGTCTCTGGTAGCCAGTGCGAAAGCCAGAAGGCAGGCGTCCGGGGAAGCGGGATAAGTCCAAGTCGGACAAGAAATCGCTTCATTGCTTCCTCATCGTATCCTACGCTCCCCTTGCCTCACATCATTGCGTTATTATTTGCTTCAGTCTGATCCGCAAGGTGCGATTTGCACCATTGGAATGCGTGGCTGGCTTCGACCGCACCAATAACGCCAACAACGATCACGAGAACGTTTGATGTCACCCGCCTCCAACAAGATCGCGCTCTTTATCGATGGCGCCAATCTTTACGCAACCGCCAAGACGCTCGGTTTCGACATCGACTACAAGCGCCTCCTGAAGGAGTTCCAGTCGAGGGGCACGCTGGTCCGCGCCTTCTATTACACCGCGATCATCGAGGACCAGGAATATTCCTCGATACGGCCGCTGATCGACTGGCTCGACTACAATGGCTACACGGTGGTCACGAAAGCCACCAAAGAATTCGTCGACACCAGCGGCCGCCGCAAGGTCAAGGGCAACATGGACATCGAACTTGCGGTCGATGCGATGGAGCTTGCCGAACACGTCGACCAGATGGTGCTGTTCTCGGGCGACGGCGATTTCCGCTCGCTGGTCGAAGCGGTACAGCGCCGGGGCGTGCGCGTAACGGTGGTTTCCACGATCGCAAGCCAGCCGCCGATGATCGCCGATGAACTGCGTCGCCAGGCCGACGTTTTCACCGATCTCGTGGACCTGCAGCCGAAACTCGGGCGCGATCCGTCGGAGCGGCAGGCGGCGCGCGAGCCGCGCCACCATGCGCCGCAGTTCCTGCAGCGCTCCACCGCCATGGCGCATCGGGGCGATGACGACGATTTCGAGGACTGACGCGCAACGCGCCGACCCTGGCCTCTCCGGCGCGAACCCCGCAAAGGCAGAACCCGGCCGCGATTGCCCGCTTTGTCCGCGGCTGGTCGACTATCGCCTGTCGGTGCGCGCGCGCGAACCGGACTGGTTCAACGCCCCGGTGCCCTCTTTCGGCAGCCCCGATGCGGCACTGCTGATCGTCGGCCTGGCGCCGGGCGTGCAAGGCGCCAACCGTACCGGCCGGCCCTTCACCGGCGATTACGCCGGCGACCTGCTCTATGCCACACTGCTCAAATACGGCTTTGCCGCAGGCCACTACCAGGCTCGTCCCGACGACGACCTCACCTTGCTCGATTGCCGCATCAGCAATGCGGTGCGCTGCGTCCCGCCGCAAAACAAGCCGCTGCCGGCCGAGATCAATACCTGCCGGACGTTCCTGTCCGCCACGCTGGCAGCGATGCCCCGGCTGCGAGCGATTGTCGCGCTTGGCCGCATTGCCCACGATTCGGTGGTGAAGGGGCTCGGGCTGCGCGCCAGTGCCGCGCCCTTTGCGCATGGCGCCGTGCATGACGCCGGCGCGGTCAGGCTTTACGACAGCTATCACTGCTCGCGCTACAACACCAACACCCGCGTCCTGACGCCCGAAATGTTCGAGAACGTGTTCGCGCGGGTGCGCGCCGACCTCTCATCATTCAACGTTTGACGGAAACGATGAAAGACTCGAGGCCCCTGATTTGACGCGTTTTCTTCACGCGAACCGGATTCCATTCCGGGTCAAGCCCGAAGACATGCTTCGCTCGGAAGCGCCATAGCCGGCCGCTGAACCTACCGCGGCTCGGTGAAACGGACGCCCATCATCTCGCCGCTCCGCCAGACCCGTTCGCACTCCCGCGGCGGCGAATTCGGGACCAGTGCGACACCGAAACGCTTCGGCAAGGTCAGGCCGGAGGCGATCACGAGGCGCGCGCCATTGCTGGAAATATCCATGACCTCGCACTCCGATCTGCCTTCGACAGAATCGAGCACAAGCCAGGCCCGTTGATGCCGGCGCCGCATGCGTCGAAGGGCGCGTTTCTGTTTGATCCGCATGGCGAGAGCAAATCACGGTAAACCTGAAATAACCTTGAACCGATCGATCAAAATTTAACGGCCGGAGCCAAAAACGCGCCGTAGCGGGAGATTCGCCTTCGTCGTCTGCCGCGAAACGGCACCCCGCCCTCCGCAGCCATCACCGACGCTCACGTTATCCCCTCGCCCGCAGCAACCGGCCTTTCTCGCGGCCCCAGTCGCGCTTCTTCTCGCTCTCGCGCTTGTCGTGCAGCTTCTTGCCCTTGGCGATCGCCAGCAGCAGCTTGGCCCGTCCGCGTTCGTTGAAATAGAGCTTGAGCGGGATCAGCGTCATGCCCTCGCGATCGACCGCGCCCATCAGCTTGTTGATCTGCTTCCGGTGCAGCAGCAGCTTGCGCGGCCGCTTCGGCTCGTGATTGAAGCGGTTGGCTTGCAGGTATTCGGGGATGTTGGCGTTGATCAGCCAGATCTCGCCGTTTTTCGAATCGGCGTAGGATTCGGCGATCGTGGTCTTGCCGCGGCGGATCGACTTGACCTCGGTGCCGGTCAGCGCGATGCCGGCCTCGACGGTGTCCTCGATCGCATAGTTGAACCGCGCCTTGCGGTTTTCGGCGACGACCTTGATCGGGCGCTCGGTCTTCCCGGCCATATCTGAAACCTCCGGAACGTCGCCTTTCGAAGGGCGATCACGACGCTCGATGCGGCTGCGTTGCCGCCTATGCCTTCGCTTTCAGGAGATCGCGAATTTCGGTCAGCAGTTCTTCCTCGCGGGTCGGCTTCGGCGGCTCCGCGGACGCCGCCTCGTCCTTGCGCTTCAGCCTGTTCATGCCTTTGATGACGAGGAACAGCACGAAGGCGACGATCAGGAAGTTGAGCGTCAGGGTCAGGAAGTTGCCCCACGCCAGCACAGCGCCCTGTTTTCTGGCATCGGCCAGGTTCGAGGCGTTCACCGCCTTCGACAGCGGCGTGAAATGGTTCGAGAAGTCGAGGCCGCCCGTGACGGCGCCGATGATCGGCATGATGATGTCGGAGACCATGGAGGAGACGATGGCTCCGAACGCGGCGCCGATGATGACGCCGACGGCGAGATCGACGACATTTCCCTTCATCGCGAATTCGCGAAATTCCTTCAGCATCGCAATTCTCCCCGATAATTCGCCGCCGCGCGCGGCGGTAGCGGCAACTCGGCAGCAGCGGCAATCCCAAGCGAGAGATCCGGCCTCAATTCAGCAGACCCGCGTGCACCATGGCGTCGCGAATGACGTTCCCCGTCGCCGGCGTCACCGGCATCAGTGGCAGGCGCACGACTTCATCGAGACGGCCGAGCAGCTTGAGGCCGTGCTTGGCTCCGGCGACGCCCGGCTCCTTGAAAATGGCGTCGTGCAACGGGACCAGCCGGTCCTGAATCTTGAGTCCGGCGGCATAGTCGCCGCTCAGCACCGCCGACATCAGGCTCGCGCACAGCTTCGGCGCCACATTGGCGGTGACCGAGATGCAGCCGTGTCCGCCCGCCGCCATGAATGCGAGCGCCGTCATGTCCTCGCCCGACAACTGGATGAAGTCCGGCCCCATCGCCCGGCGCTGCAGGGAAACCCGCGCCACATTCGCGGTGGCATCCTTGGCGCCGGCGATGTTCTTCAGTTCGAACAGCCGCGTCATCGTTTCCACGGAGAGATCGACCACCGAGCGCGACGGAATATTGTAGATGATGATCGGGATGCCGATCGCGTCGTTCACCGCCTTGTAGTGATGGTACATGCCCTCCTGCGTCGGCTTGTTGTAGTACGGCGTCACCACCAGCACCGCGTCGGCGCCGGCCTTCTCGGCGTGGACAGCCAGATCGACGGCCTCCCGGGTCGAGTTCGAGCCCGCGCCCGCGATCACCGGAACCCGGCCTTTCGCCTCGTCGACGCACCATTCCACAACCTTGCGGTGTTCGTCGTGGCTCAGCGTCGGGCTTTCGCCGGTTGTGCCGACCGGCACGAGCCCATGGACGCCCTCGCCGATCTGCCAACTTACCAGGCTGCGGAACGCGGCTTCATCGACGGAGCCGTGTTTGAACGGCGTCACCAGGGCGGTGTACGATCCCCGGAATATCGCCTTGCTTGCCATGATCCGCTCCAATGCGTTGCGCGGGCTTCGCCGTGCCGAATTCGATGTTTCGCCAGTCATATCGGGTCTGGCGGCGCGACGAAAGGTCCGCGCCTCCGCCCAGCCAGCCGCGATTTTGCCGCGGTTGGGGCGCATATAAGTCCGCCGCCCGAATTTTAGTATTTTGTCCACATATTCAATGAAAGTAGTCAGGAGATTAAAGCAGGCATGGGATTTTTGGGGCCTGCGTGATTTGCCGAGAGGGGTTGCCGTGACATTGCCTGCCCGTGCATCAAGGTTGCGAACGGCTGTTTTCGGCGCGGGCGTGGTGATGGCGGCCGGGCTCTGCACCGTGGCCGCAAATGCCGAAAAGGCCGCGAAGACCGAGAAGGCAGATAAGGCCGCCAAGACTCCGGCACCAAAGCCGCGACCTGTTTCACACCACTCCGTCCCGAAGCCGGTCGCCGGCCCGAAGACAGT
>JBIQHO010000031.1:0-18396 GCA_044508545.1 Bradyrhizobiaceae bacterium
GTGGTGCAAGAGAGCGCCACAGGAGGGGACCTGAGCGAGGGGGGGGGGCGGGGAGACCCCGCATATGGCAGCGCCGCCCGCCATCGGGCGGCTTGCCGCGCCATCTACTTGAGGCAGGAAAGCCCCGCTCATAACCCTCGCATTATCCGTGGCGTTGCCGTCCGCTCGCGTTTCCAATAAGGGAATACGCAGACGGAGTGATGCCAAGTCATTGTAAAATTTAGATTAGTTCTAAAACGCAGATTGGGAACGCACGCTCGGAAGGTCGCACGCGTTGGGGTACGCCGATAAACATTTGAGCCTTTATCTGAGCCACCGCGGCGAACTCGTCGATTATGCCACGGCGATCGTCGGCGACCGGGGGCGTGGCGAGGATGTCGTTCAGGAAGCTTTCCTCCGTCTCAGGTCGTCCTCGCCGGACAGACCGCTGGATGAACCGCTCGGTTATTTCCGGCGGATCGTGCGCAACCTCGCGATCGACTGGGTGCGGCGACTCGCGTCTGAGCGCAAACTGCTGGCGGCGTCGGTGACCAGTGACGCGATCGCTGAAGATCGGCCGTCGCAGGAAGATGCGATCATCAAGCGTGATGAGTTGCAGATCGTCATGGAAGCGATGGCGGAATTGCCGGAGAGGACGCGCATCGCGCTGGAACTACATCGTTTCGAGGGGATGAAGCTCAAGGATATCGCGGCTCATCTCGACATCTCAGTCGCGCGCGCGCACTCCCTCGTCTATGAGGGGCTGGAGCACTGCCGCAAGCGGCTGGCGCGAAAGTCGTGACGCGCTTTCTGAAAATCCGTCGATGCCGTTCGTTCTATAATTGAGGTAGTGCCCCGATTCCGAAGTTCGCATACCCTTGCAGCAACCTTTGATGCGAACTTCGGAATCAAAGGGACACTACCAACTTTATGATTCTAGTGTGGTTTAGGTTCAGAAGTTCGCTTGACGGACTCGCCGAGAAACTGGGAGCGAACTTCTGAACCACCACACTAGCCGATCGGGCGATTCGACCCGCAGGCGGCTCGGCGCGGGACTTCTTCTGGGAGATATCTGATTACGCCGGACGACGACCATAACAAGCCGAGCCAGGAGGCGCTTCATTGGCTGATCGCACTTCAGGAAGAACCTGACGATGCGAGCCTCCGGTCGCGTTTTGAAGTCTGGCGTGCGAGCGATCCGGAGAATGCGCGGGCGTGGGAGGAGGCGCAGCATCTTTGGGGCGTGCTTGGCGAAGCGCGGACATCGGCCAGACAGCCAATCCAATCGACATCACCGTCGTCAACCCGGCCCGCTCGTCGATCGTCCGCCGGGACGTATTCGCCATCGCGCATCCGGCCCCGCCATCTCGTCATGGCGGCTGCCGGCCTCGCCGCCGCCCTGGCCGTCGTTATCCTTCAGCCGGCGATCAATGTCTGGTTGCGTGCCGATTACAGCACGGGCGTTGCGGAGACTCGGCAAATCCGGTTGAAGGACGGCAGCATCGCCTTCCTCGGTGCCGACAGCGCGATCGAGGTGGCCTATGACGCAAGTCGCCGCCGCATCCGGCTCCTGTCCGGTCAGGCTTATTTCGAGGTCGAGAAGGACAGCGCCCGGCCGTTTCATGTCGAGGCCGGCACGGTCGATACGGTGGACCTCGGCACGGCCTTCGATGTCCGGCTGCGGCCGGACGGCGTCTCGGTCGCCGTCAATCAGGGCAGCGTCGCCGTGACATCGCCGGTCACGAGCCAAGCTCTCGCAACGCCGCTAGTTGCGGGCGATTGGGTCCGGGTCGAATGGGGCGGCGCGGTCCAGCGCGGCACCGATGCGCCGGAGTTGGCCGGCGGCTGGCGCTCGGGGATGCTCGCGGTGAAAGATGAAGCCATCACCGACGTGATCGACGAAATCGGGCGGCACTACCGTGGTAAGATCATCATTGCGAGCGGTGAACTTGGCGCGAGAAGAGTGACGGGTGTGTACGATCTCAAGAAGCCCGTCGAGGCCGTTCATGCCGTCGCGCAAGCACTCGGTGCGCACGCCCGTCAGGTCAGCCCGTGGCTGATTGTCGTCTCGGGTTCGTGACGGCGGCGGCTGCCGTTCCTTACAACGTCTCTAATCTGTCGATTTTTCTCTGAAAACCGCCTGCGCGGCTTCGTTCCTTCAGCGAGGGTTGATTGCTGTGCAACCGCGCAGCCCCTTGTGCTGAGGAATGAAGGGGTCGGGGATGCAAGGGGAATTAAAGGGGCAGAAGGCGGGCGGGCGTCTGGGAAGCAAGGTTGTTGCTGCGCTGCTGATCGGCACCGCACTTGGATCGATAACCGTCATGGTGCCGACCCCCGTGCAAGCGCAGACGGCGCAGCAGCCGATATTTGCAATCCGGCCGCAGCCTCTCCCGAGCGCTCTTACTGTTTTCGGCCAGCAGACGGGCTTGCAGGTTTCTGTCGATGCCGCAGCCGCGCGAGGCCTGACGTCTCCGGGCGCGACGGGCACCATGACGCCGGCCGTTGCGCTCCATCGTCTGCTGGACGGCACCGGCTTGTCCTATCGGTTCACCGGAGCATCCACAGTGGTGATCGGGACGCCCGGCGCACAAGCCGGCGGCGCAAATGTCGCTGGCGCGATCTCTCTTGATACGATCGATGTGCAAGGTGAGACCGCGTGGGGACCAGTGCAGGGCTACGTCGCGAGCCGCAGCGCAACTGGCACGAAAACCGACACGCCGTTGATTGAAGTGCCGCAGTCAATCTCGGTGGTGACGCGCGACCAGATGGAAGTGCGGCAAGTCGAATCTCTGAACGAGACACTGAAATACACGTCAGGTGTTTATGCCGAGAGTAACGGCTATCAGACAAGCGCGCCCGCGGTTCATATTCGGGGCTTCAATACTCGTGGACAGGGGGTGTTTTTCTTGAACGGGCTGCGCGCCCTTCGGAACAGCGATATCGAGCCATATGGAATGGAGCGTGTCGAAGTGATGCGTGGGCCATCCTCAGTGCTCTATGGGCAGAATGTACCCGGTGGCGTGATCGGTCTTGTTACCAAGCGGCCATCTGAGAAGGCCATTCGCGAGGTGCGGCTTCAGGGCGGTAGCTTCGATCAGAAGGGCGGTGCGTTTGATTTCGGAGGCCCGGTGACAGAAGATAAATCGCTGCTCTATCGCTTCACCGGCCTTCTGCGCGACGGCGGCAACGGCATCGACTACTCGAAGGACAAGCGCGCATTCCTATCCGGCGCGTTGACATGGCGTCCGACTGTCGCCACGGAAATCACGGCTTACGGCCTGTATCAGAAAGACGATACTCGATGGAACTTCGGTCTTCCTGCGCAGGGAACGGTGCTGCCGAATCCGAACGGACGAATCCCTCTTACGCGCTACCTTGGCGAGCCAAGCATCGATCACAACAATACGGAGTTAGCCGTTGCCGGGTACAATTTTGAACATCGCGCCACCGATACCCTGACCTTCCGACAGAACCTTCAATATTCGCGGGAGGTCTGGGACGTTCTTAACGTCTTCCCATATGATTTAGGAGCCGATCTTCGCACACTCACTCGTGGCGTGGATAAGCGGCGCTATACTTGGGATACGTTCGCAGTCGACAATCAGGCCGAGTTAAAGACCACTACTGGCGTGCTACGCCACACTGTGCTGTTTGGTGTCGATTATCGATGGCGTGAAACCAACCAAGGCGGCGTATGGGACGGTGTCGTTGGTCCGATCGATATTTTTGCACCCGTCTACGGTACGCCGGTTTTTATCCCAGGTGACAATTTCGGCGC
Source organism: Bradyrhizobiaceae bacterium (assembly GCA_044508545.1). Classification (GTDB taxonomy): domain Bacteria; phylum Pseudomonadota; class Alphaproteobacteria; order Rhizobiales; family Xanthobacteraceae; genus Nitrobacter. Next base: position 3,758 of record JBIQHO010000031.1, read on the forward strand.
ACGGCAAACTGAAAACTTCACCGGGATTTACCTTCAGGATCAGATCAAGCTCGACCGATGGATTTTGACTCTCGGCGGTCGCTACGATTGGTCGGACTCCAAAACCACTGATTTTTTTAGGGCGTCAATCACCAATCAAAAGGATAGTGCCTTCACCAAGCGTGCCGGGCTCGGCTACGAGTTTGACAACGGCCTGGTTCCGTACATCAGCTACGCCGAGTCGTTCGTGCCCCTTTCGGGGACGACATTTGACGGAAGCCCATACAAACCTGAAACGGGAATTCAATACGAGGCAGGTATCAAGTATCAGCCAAAAGACACAAACTTGCGGATTACCGCGGCCATTTTCGATCTGAGACGGCAGAATGTTCTTACGCCGGATCTTCCGCTACATCCAAACTTCAGAAGACAAATTGGTGAGGTGACGTCGCGCGGATTCGAGTTGGAAGCGGTTGCCAGCCTGACCAGTAATGTTAACCTGATCGCAGCCTATACGTACACCGACACGCGTGTGACCAAGAGCAACGATACCGATCTGGGCAAGCGACCGACCCAAACACCGCCGCACATTGCGTCGTTTTGGGCTGACTATACCATTCGCGAAGGTATGTTGAATGGGCTCGGGTTCGGAGCAGGTGTGCGTTATGTTAGCGCCAGCGTAGGCGACAAGCTGAACACCTTTGATGCACCCGCCTACACGGTGGTCGATGCGATGGCCCGTTATGACATCGACAACTGGCGGTTTTCCGTCAATGTCAGCAACCTGTTTGACAAGCAGTATGTAGCGGGGTGCTTCGATCTCGTTCAATGCAACGTCGGGCGCGGACGCACAGTCATCGGCAAGGTGAGCTATCGCTGGTAGTTGACGTCGCTTGCGGCGGCGATCCGAGAGATCGTCGCCGCAAGACTCTTGGGCGATTTGGAGGATGCCAGTCGCAGCGGCGTCATGGGTGTTGCGGATTGCGCCTCAAGGAGATGAAGGATGGACCTGCGCCACCTTCGTTATATCGTCGCTGCCGCCCGCAACGGCAGCTTCAGTGCGGCCGCGAACGAGTTCAATGTCCGGCAGCCAATCGTCAGTAAGCGCATCAAGGAGGTTGAGGAAGAACTGGGCGTGCGCTTGTTCGAGCGCTCCACTGCGGGAGCACGACTGACATTGCTCGGTGAGGATTTTGTCGTCGATGCCCGTCGGGTTCTCGATGAGACGGAGCATATGGCCCGGCACGCGAAAGCCAGCCGTGAGGGGACGCTCGGGCACGTCGTTGTCGGGTTCTACAAGTCGCTATCGGCGGGAGCCTTCCGCGCGGCGGTGAGTGACTTCCGAAAGCAATATCCGGACATCGATATTGAACTGGTCGAGCTGCCTTTCGCAGACATAGCGGCGGGCGTGATGTCCGGCGCTCTTGATGCCGCGATCGTCCTCGGCGACGCCGGCAAATGCGATATGTTCAAGACCATCGGGCTTTGGTCAGAGCATCTCGTGGTCGCGCTGCCGAAGGACCATCCGCTCGCGGACAAACCGATCGTCTACTGGCCGGAGTTGAAGGGCGAACGATTCCTCGTCACCGTTCGTGATCCAGGCCCCGATATCCGCGTGGTCCTGCTCCGCCATCTGGCCGCGCCATCGGACCATCCCGTGATCGTCACCTGCCGCCTCAGCCGCGAGAGCCTCCTGAGCGAGGTCGCGGAGGGCCGGGGCGTCGCCCTGCAATGCGAATCTGCGATCGGCCTCACCAGCCTCGGCGTCGTATTCCGCCCGGTCCATGACGGCGGTGGCGCAACGCGCCTCGGCTACATCGCGTGCTGGAAGCCGGACAATGCAAACCCGGCGCTCAAGACCTTCCTGAACGGCATCCGACCGCACGGTTGATCCCCGCTAGTGCGAAAGAGGCTGCTATCCCGTGATGTACATTCTTTCGTTCGGCAAGCGCTTTACGAACAGCCTTACCGAAGAAATATGGAACTGATCGGCGCGCACCTGAGCCGCTGGCATCACGTTCATGTTCGGCTTGTTGGTAACCTCGCTCGCGCTAGCCCCGAATTCCGCACGGCTAAGACAGCAGGACTGCTAGGCGAAACCACCGTTGCAATACCAATCGCTGGAACTGAGCGCGGCGTAAAACGCGGTTTGCCAAGAATTTGTGCGCGATCGCGACCGAGACTCGTGGGCCTCTTCGAGAAACGCGCGGACCGCCAGCATTCCGGTTTTAGCGTGAAGTTGGGCGACCTGAAATTTGATGTTGTTCAGTTCTTCAGCTGCTTGCGACCGATATAATTTAGCTAGCCCCAACTCCCGAAAATGATGGTGCACCCGATCCGTCGTGAGTTGCGTCCAGCCTGCGTGCGGTTCAACGAAGAACTGAACCACGGCAGGTGCCGTCTCGATGACTTCACCCCTGAGCCAAAAATCATCTTCGATCGCGTCGTAATAAGGGTGGAGGTATTGGTCCTCCGGCGCGGCGCAGATCGTGTTACGCTTGGTCTTGTTGCAATCGGTGCAGCATGGGACGAGATTGAGCGGCGTGACGGCAAACGTCGGATAGCGCGTCTTGGATAGCACGTGATCAAGCGTCATAACACCCCGATGGCCACAGAAGGGGCAGCGACCATGCTTCGCTAAGGCGAAAATCGAATTGTAGATGTCGCGGCCCGGCGACTTTTCGGGCACCATGCGCTGGTCATAGACCTTGACCATCTCTTGGGTCGTCACTTGACCATTGATGCCGTTCGTGGGCGCGATGAGATGCAATTCGGCGTTCTCAGCAGCCATGTCGTATTCCTCGGACGCCAAAGCGATTGCATCGGCAACGCCTCCCAAGCGCGCTTTTAAAGCCGCGCTCGCTATCCTGCTGATACAGGTCTCGAATGTATCTTCTACCGATTCCAAAGGCTTAGGCACTGTCCACATTAAACTAGCCCATCGTCTTGATCGTCAGTGAGGAGTCCCCTGACGATCGCGCGGGCTTCAAGTCCCAGTTGGTTGCCAAAGCCTTCAACCACATCGTCATAGTCATTAGCTGTCGCGACGCTCTGTACGAGCAACTGGTGGAATCCGGAGTCGGTAACCTCAAGCCCGAATATCTCGCGCGTCAGGATGCCGACATTCTCACCAAAGGTTTGAATGTCAGGCCGCTCAATCACCACTTTCCGTCCGGCCCTGCGGATTTTCCAAACACAGTTGCTCGGCACTTCCTGAACAACAACAGGGGAGTGAGTGGCGATGATCGCCACTCCGTTACGATCGGTCAGCAGATCAGAAAGTGCGCGCACGAACGCTGAGAGCAACGGCGGATGCAGGTGAGCCTCCGGCTCGTCGAGCAAGACAAGTGTTCGCTCTTCGACGGTTTCGACCAGCCGCGTGATTGTCAGAAGAACGATCTTATGACCAGAACTGAGCTTGGCAAAAGTCTTGGATGCCGCTTCCTTAACGGCGTCCTCATCGAAATCATTAACCTCCTCAGCAAGCCCCGCGAAATTAGCCGCTTTGAAGATTGGGTCTGCTTCCAAGACCGTGAGGGCCTTGCGCCAGCGTGCAAGTTTGGCGTTCTGGGTGCAGATCAGTTTGACGCTCGCGCCGAATTCGCGGCCAAGAAACGCGGGCGTTTTCGGCGGCCTCGGCTGTCCGTCTGCTCTTGCCGTCGTTCGCTTCAAACCAATGTACTGATAGCGAACACCCTCCGACTTGTTCTGTCGGACCGGTAGAGGGTCGAACGGATCGAACGCGCTGAAAGTAACGGAAACGATGTTCTCGAAAACGCTCTCGTCATCGCCCAGTAGATTATCCTGCGTGTCATCGTTGATGAACTCGCCTACCTCTCTTGACGGTGCGTCCGCTTCGACCAGCGCCCGTGTCATCAACGTCAGATGATGAGTTTTCCCGACGCCGTTTCGACCGATCATGACATGGATATTCGTAGGTGGGTTGGATTCCGCAACGACTTTAAAGGTAAAAAGAGGGCGCTTCGAGGTCACGCCACGCGCCTGAGGTGCCTTGTAACTGAAGGAGTAGCTGGTCAGTCGCGCCCCGCCGGAAGCCAAGCGCCGGAACTGGCCGCGAACGCTCTGCCGTGTAACTGACCGCAGGAGAGAAACGCCAGTGACGTCTTCATCCAGTGCCTCCTCAAAAAGGTCTGCGTTCAGCGCGACATCTCGCAGCCCCACGAGAATTTTCTGACGAATATCTTCCCCAAGATCGTTCAGCTTCTCGTAGTAACTATCATCCTGCCCCAAAGAGAAAAACTCATCATCCAGCGCGTTAAACGATTTGGGAATGGCCGGACGCCGTTGATCTCTGGCCATTCTAAATTGACCAATTTTCACCTCGCCAATCCGATTCTGGGTGCCTTCTACATCGTAATAGAGAAGGACATACATCGTGGAGAATTTGAACCAGTCATCCCAATTATCCGTCAGCAAAATCGCGGCGTCTCGAATACTAATTGGTGGACGTGTGCCGTAAGGTAGGACGGTAAAGAACATGGCGATCAATATATCGTAGAATTATTGTGGAAAGGTTGATCGCCAAGGGGCGTTCCCTGCGAGATGCGCTCTAGGCAGCGACGCCGCGTGAGGGATAATGCAGAAACCTGCATCGGCCGGGTTTCGTTCACGACAGCCTCACGAAGCGGCGCGTCCATGTCCAAAAAATAATCTCGAGAACCTATGCAGCGTCGACCTTTTCGACTTTGGAAAGCTTGATCATGTCGCGCGCCCATTTCTTCGCGACCGGTAGGCCCTGCTTATAGTCGTCGGCAGCCATTGAAAGGGATTCAGGGGAAGTGGCACGCTCGAGATCGTCTGCCGACCAATCCTCGGAAAGTCTCTTGCTGATGGCATAGCAGGTTACTTTGCCGACGCGGAAGGCGGCGGCCCGGCGTGCCGCCTTGAGGCATTCTGCCCGGACGATTTCCGGTTCGCCGGTGCCTTCCAGCTCCTGCTGTAGTTCCAGCGACATGCGCTCGATAATCGGATAGAGCCCGTTCACGAACAGCGTCTGGGATTCGCTGTAATAGCGGCCCGCGCGGCCTTTCAGAGCCTTGTCCGAGATTTCCTCGGGGTCAGTCAGAATCTCAATTGTAGGCACGCGTTCCAGCGCTTGTTTCGCGATGGACGGCTTTGACCCTTCGGGGGCTTTCCTGATTTTTTCCGGCTTGGCACGCGCGCCGCCACGGTCGGTCGCAGGGTTCTCGCCCTCGACGATTTCCGCTGCGGAGTCGAATTCATCGAGGCGAATGCGCTCCGGTGTGTCATCGCCTTCGGCATGATGCTCCATCGGGACGGCACTGGGCCTCTTTGACGGGCTGAACGTCACCGTGGGCACCCGGAACTCGTCAAGCAGCTTTTGCAGGTCCGCCTGCAAGTCGTCGAGATTATCGTCGGATTCTGGCGACTCTGCACGAATGACCTCCTTCACCCAGTCCGGCATCAGCTCACGCACGTGATCGGCGAACTCTTCGGCGGTGAGCGCAGAGCGGTCGTTCGGCCAAAGCAACCCGTCCCGATACTGGTTGGGCAGCGCCATGTTGTCAGGAATTTCAATCTCGACGGTGAGCACCTTGGAGCCGAACGGGATACCGAACTTCGGTGCGGCGGCGGACCATGCCTTGCTAGTCTTGATGTCGTAGCGCTCGCCCTTGTGTACGAGAGCGCAGAAGGTCGTGGACGAGGTTGCCGGGTTTGCGCGCGCACTCAGAGAATGGCTGGAGAGCGGGTGTTTCGGGTCGTGGATGAAGTGAATTGCCAGGCCCGAGTCCGGTTCATGCACACGCTCGGCCCTAGGCAGCTTGTCAAGGATGTCGCCAAGCGGCCTGAGCTGGCGGAACTTGCCCGTCTCGTCCTTGCCGCCACCTTTGGTCATCGCGACATCGACGCGAACGTCCACACCGGCCGAGAAACGGGCGAAGCGCCGGAAGATCGCGCTGGGAATATAACTGCGGTCTACCGGTTTGCCCTTGCCCAGCGGTTCTGCCACCGTGTCATGGTCGTCGCATTCACCGTAAAGCACGACCTCGGTCCAATCAAAATCGATCGGCTTCCCGTCGGCCTGAGCGGCGGTGGTAACGTCGTAGACAGTGTCATAGCTGCCATCGGGCAGTTGCGCGGGAAACCGCACATACGTGCCTTCATCCGCATCATAGCCAATCGTGATTTCGCTGACCGCTCCATTCTTGCAGGAGCGGTAGCGAATACCGGCTTTCGACATGGTGAGGCCGGAAACCTTCGCCCCGATTCCGAAATTCGCATTGAGCGCCATGTCCTTGCCGATGGACGAGGACAGGTCCGTGGCTCGTTTCAGTTCGGCACCGTCCATACCCGGCCCGGTGTTCCAGAAGGCCAGCTTGCGCACGCCATCGATTTCCACGGGATAAATCTCGATGTGCCTATTGCCGTCCGCCGCCTGGGACGCGCTTTCGTCGGCATTCTTGAAAAACTCGCGAACCAGCGTGCTGACGGGAGCCTGCTCTATGAGGCGGTTGATCAGGAAACGCTTGTCCTGAATGTTCAGCGGTTCTGCCCTCACGCCCTATCCTCTCAGCCTGAACTTGTTGAAACTCTCTCCCGTGCTGGAATTGAACTTGCGCTCAATATCCGCAGTGGCGTCCCGTAACGCCTTGATAATCGCTTTAACGTCGGCGTCCGTGTACTCATAGGCGCGGCTGTTTGAAAGATTGCCAATCTTTCTGATGGCGTCCAGCGCGAGCTGCGTTCGCCCCTCCGCTAGTCTCACGAAATTCGCGCGTTTATCGCCCTCTTTTGGCACGCAATCCTCCAGTCTATGTCGCTATCAAACCTAAATTGCCTCCGAGAGGATCGTCAATCATTTCTTTATGAAATTCATAAAAATATTTACATTGTATAAAATGCGAATTTCGACCGCACATAGCGCAGATATCCGGGTTTTCCTCAGCAGGACGAATCGTTCCCCATGCACAGGGAGGCGTACCGGAGGACCGGAACATCAACGAAGTATCCATCTGTTTGTATAGGCGAGAGTGTCAAAGCGTGGTGGCGGGCCGATAATTTCGCGCTGCCTAGCCGTACAGCAGCTTCCTCTGTGAGAAACGAACAAAACTAGAACAATCCTGTTTGACCGGCATATCCAAATCAGAAATATTGTCGGGAGGATTGGGGCTAACCCCATACTGAAAGGGGACATTGCCCGTGCATTTCACGCCAGGCCAGCTTCGCTCAACAATCGGGATTTCGACAGAGACATACCGGCATTGGCGGCGTGTGCTCCCCGATTTCGTCGGACGGCGCGGCTATACACCGTGCTATTCGACGGGAGATCTTCTTGCCGCCGGTATTCTGAAGAGGCTGACCGAGGAGTGTGGTGTTCGTGTCGGATTTCTGAAATCCGTTTCGGAAGAGATTGTCCGGCTGTGCAATGCGTCGCCGTGGACAGCGCTTGAGAATGCTTTTCTTCACATTGACCTGCCATCGGGCCAATGCCGCATAGTGAAGAGCGGTACGATCCCGAGAGGAAGCTCGACGGGAATTCTATGCGAGCTTAATCCCATCCTAAATCAACTGCGGGATACGCTGTTGAGGACGCAGCCGGGCGACAGCCAATTCCCGCTGCGCTTCCCGCTTGCGACTGTGAAGCCGCAATCCCGCAGTGGGCGGAGGCGGGCATGACGGCCGGCCGCCCCATACATGCGGAGTGGAAGGAACGGCTCGGCCTGCTGAATCGTAGGTCGCCCGAGCTATATGAGACATCGGAATCTGCCGTCGATATCCCGCATGCGCTCGCCATTCGCACCGCATTGGACGACCTTGGCCTGTCGGCGGTTTTTTGTGTGCAGGGCGTTCCGACCGTGGCAATACTGGAGCTGGAACGCTTCGACCACTCACGCGTGATGGAATTGCACGCCGCCCTCTGGAATCAGGGGCTGGCGAGCCTCCTTCTCGTCATCGCTGAAAACACGCTACGCGCATATTCGTTGGGACGGACGCCCTATCGCGATGGCGGTGCGACGTTCGATGACCGTTGCCTCATCGACGCATTGAAAGCGACCGATGATGCGCTGCGCTTTCGCAATCTTCTTTACGGTGCCGAGTCGGGCCGTCTCTGGAAAGAGCACGCGGAGTTTTTCAGGCCGAAAGAACGAATAGATCAGGTTCTGCTCGACAACCTGAACGAAACGCATCGCTTACTGTGCGCGGAGAATCTAGAGTCCGACGCAACTCAGGCGCTGCTCATTCAAAGCATGTTTATCGCCTATCTGGAAGACCGAGGCATCATTACCAAGGATTATTTTGAGCAGGTGTCCAACAAGCGGGCCGCCGGATTTGCGGCACTCCTCGAGCATAAGGACACGAAACTGCTGAAGAGCCTTTTTTCCACGCTGCGCAAGGATTTCAATGGAGATTTGTTTGTCGCGCCGTGTTCCTTCGAGAAAAAGAAGAAAGCACCCGAGCTTGAAGCTGTGCATCTTGAACTTCTGGCGCGTTTCCGCGAAGGCCGTGAAGAGCTTGGCAGAGGCGGGCAGTTGCGATTTTGGGGATACGATTTCCGCTATATCCCCATCGAACTTGTTAGCGCCGTGTATGATCGCTTCCTGGGCGAGCGCGAAGATGAGCGGCGTGAACAAGGTGCATATTACACGCCGATGTTCCTTGCAGATACCGTGGTCTCGCAGGTCTGGGAATTCCTCACGCCCGACGTGAAGGAGAAGGGTCGCTACCTCGACCCAGCGTGCGGATCGGGAGTTTTTCTCGTCCGGTCTTTCCAGCGGCTATGCGAGCATTGGCGCGCGACGCATCGGTCGCGAACCATTCGCTGGGATAGCCTGTTGGCCATTCTCCAGCGCGTTCATGGCTGGGATATCAACGGCAGTGCGGTACGCGTTGCCGTATTCTCGCTCTATGTCGCTCTTCTGGAAGAAGTTTCTCCGCCTGACATCAAACGCCTGATCAAACGCGGCAAGATTTTGCCCGAGCTTTGGGACAAGACACTTGTTTGCAAAGACTTCTTTTCCGCTCCGGAAGGCGGCATCAGCTTCAATGTGGTAATTGGGAATCCGCCATGGTCCAGCCGCCGGGGACTGCGGCGTCCCTCCGTGCTTTGGTCAGAGAAGCATCAGCTCCCCTTGCCGGGAAGGGAAGACGCTTGGGCGTTTGTCTGGAAGGCGGGACGACATCTCGCGACGGGCGGGCTAGTCGCATTCCTCCTGCCAGCAATGGGATTCCTGCACAATCACGCTGCTAATACGGTTGCCGCGCGAAACCGGCTGCTCTCGACCTTTCAAATTCGCCGCATCATAAATTTCGCGGACCTGCGCTTTCAACTGTTCGAGCACGCACTCCGGCCAACAGCCTTGATTATCTACGGCGCGTCAAAATCCGAACCAAGCCCGTATCGCTTCGATTATTGGGTGCCAAAGGCAGACCTGAACCTGCGGATCAAGCGCGTTATCACATTGAGCAGCGCCGACAAGCTGACCCTGACGGATAAGGCAGCCACCGAGAATCCGTTGCTTTTCAAACACAGCACATTATTCAGGCAATTGCCGTTCCTGCGGGTGATGAGCAGCGCGCGAAGCTACTCACAGCTATCTTGAACAGCCGTCTTGCTATTTGGTTTGCGTTTCATGGCACGGCATCATTCGGAGCAGATAGACCGGAGGTTCAACAGGCTGAGTTGTTGAGGTTGCCGTTCCCTCAGCCGTCGGAATTGCCGAATCCTACCCAGGCCCAAAACGCCGCAGAAAAACTCGCCGAGATCATTGTTTTTGCTAACGCGGCCGCGAGGCGCGACTTTGCGTTGGATACGGATGAAGCGAATGTTCTCACTGAGTTGGACCGCCTGACTTACGAGTACTTTTGCTTGTCGGAAGACGAGATTGCGTTGATCGATGACGCAGTCGAGAAGGTCTTGCCGAGCGTGCAACCACATGAAGGCGCATTCCCGATTCTGTGGAAAGCACCGACAAGTACCGAACGTGAAATCTACGCCAAAACGCTCCTTCGTAGCGTTCGCGACTGGTTTGATCCCGGTACATCGATCACAGCAAGATTGGAGGCTGTCAGTAGTGATCTGGCAATTCTTTGCCTTCGCCTGAAGGTAAGGGTTCATCATACTCCGAAGTATCCAACAGTTCGGTGGTTCAGACGCTCGGTAAGATTTCCAGCCATATCAATCAGCCCTTGAACGGCAATTTCCAGCTCATGCCGGATTTACGGATATTTGTCGGTAAGAGCCTGTATCTCATCAAACCCATGCAATCGCGCTTCTGGATGCGTTCCGCCGCATTGGCGGATGCCGACGCCATCGCGATGGATTTACAGGATGTCATCGAACTCCACGGGCGTCGAGGTAGAGCCTAATGACGCTCGGAGACGCGCAGGCATGGGCTAGCCACTTTATTTCGTTGGATGAGCGGTTGGTTCAGCGGATTGTTGCCGTTTGGTCTGGCTGCATATCCACGCTGGGCGCTCAACCAGATGAGGATACCATCACGATCAATCTCGTTGCCTGCCTGGGCAAAGATCCCGTCGTGCGCCGCCTGTGCCATTGGGTTGAATATCAGTTTGAACCTTTTGGCATCAACAGTGCGGGAGCCAAGTTCAGCAAGGGAAAGATTGACATCGCAATTCTTCTGGACTGGGAGCGCGAACGATATTTGGCCTACGAATGTAAGCGGCTCAATGTCGTGCATGGGCGGCGGCGCAGTTCACTGGCAATGGAATATGTGATCAACGGCATGATGCGCTTCATGACGGAGCAATATGCCGAATTGCTGCCGGTTGGCTGTATGCTGGGCTATGTGATGGACGGCGACCTGGGCTTTGCCGAAACCCAGTTGGGGGCAGCGATCGCGGGACATAAGCGACTGGGGCTGGCCAACGGACCGTCCCAAATGCCGCCGATGCAAATGAGCCCACGCTTCTCAACCGGCCATAAGCGGCCTACCGGACAAATTATAGAATTGCGCCATACGCTCCTGCGTTTCAAATGACGGGAGCTGAGCCAAACCGTTGAGGTTGCGCACGTGTGAAAACGGCGGCGATTGGCGGTTCGCTATGCCAGTTGGTAGCGATGCGGTGATCGGCGGTGTTTAGCGGGCCGTGCGGGAACCGGATGGGAACGATATCTACTCTATAGCCCTCCCAATTGATCCTAGAAAATAGCTAATAAGACTATGAAACGGATAAGAAATTCCGTCTTCTGTGCGACAATCGGCGGTTTTCTGGGCTAGTGCGCGACGGGTACATAACAGACAGGGTCACAGCGAACAGTGCGGAGCAATGGCAGCTTTGCGCTGTTCCGGCCGGCCGTTTGCGATCGATTTAAGCGATCCCGGATCAGGCGGTCGTTCGGAGTTACGTCTAGTAGTCGGCCGATAAGCCGTCGATAAAGATTCGAATTTGCTCGGTACTGACCGATGGATCGTTCCGCCGAGCGAGCCATTCATCTGGCAGGCCGGCGATGGCGCGGAAGCGCGCGTAGAAATCGCGCCGTCGATCGGGATCGAGCGCTGCAAGGGCTTCCTTGGCTTGTTGTGAAAGGCGCCGCGGAGCCCAGACGTGCCCGCGACCGTTTATGATCACCACCAGGGAGCGATGCGTAAACCCGCTGGTGTCTCCGCCGCGCCCGCTCGACTTTCCCTTATGGTACTTTTGAAGCTTGAGCGCGACAACGAGGTTTCGTTCGGTTGAGTCCAGCAGTGACAGCAACGGTTCGCTCTTGGCGAATAGTCGGTAACCGGTCTTGCTCCATGCGTGTTCGCCCCGTCCACCCTCAGCGCCCCAAGCTTCGGCGCGAAAGGCTGTTGTACCGTCGATCAACCATCGGCGGACGACTGGATCGTCCGGCTTTGTCCCCATCCATTCTTGGGTGAACGCCGATGGGAATGGCCTATCGAGAGCTGTGGTGGCAGCATAGGGATCATGACGATCCAACTGGCGCTCAGTGTTGGGGGTTTCCGCGACCCACGGCCGAACAGTATGACCGTCGCGGCCGAAATGACGAGCGATCTCGTCTTCATCGTGAGGTAACCACCGAAAGAACGGTTCGTCAGACAGCAGCGCCATTGTCGTCGATCGAGCATCAATTGCGTTTGCCATTACGCTGCGAACTGTGACCGTCGTGTCGTGGCCAATCGACCATACCCCCGAAACCGGAACCCAATCCGCTGTAACACTACGGTCATCGATACCTAGCAAGGGGGCCAGTAACTGAACATCCTCGCGCGCCGTACTGCTATTGCCGCTCTCCGGCATAGGCATATCCGCCTCCTTGGTGAGATCGAGCGGAAATGGGTCAGTAAGATCGGCAAGCCACAGGCCATCGTCGCGAGACAGCCGATATTCCTTAAGGAACGCTGCCCAAGCGTCGCCATTCCAGTCCTCACCCACTACAGGACGCGCAGCCAACAGATCGCCGGCAACAAGCATGAGCGCATGCCAGCCGAGATATCCTCCATATCGGTCCCGGTTCGGAACATAGCCTGATGACCAAGTTTCATCGTAGCTGCTGCTACGCGGGCAATCATGCATTGCCCGCACGGCGGCGTCCCAACGACGCACCCAAGCACCGATCCGGTCTTCTACTTCCCAGCCAGGGCAAGCGAAGACATGACACAGGCGCTCGACATGATATTTATTGAAGTCGTAGTCGAGGTGGAAGGTGTCGTCCCGTCGTGGCGAAGAATCCGGCCGGGGAACATAACGGAACTCGGTGTAATCCGACCGAGGAGCGTGGGGATAGGGCGACAGGTTCGCCGGGGTAAGCATGGCTGTCAATGCATCGCGCTCGTCGGATGCGAGTGTTTGGGCCATCTCAAGCAGTATATCAATTGCGAAAGCACGCATCATTACATGCGGGAACTCAGTTGAGAGGGCGATCCGTTCAAAAAACGCACGTCGAGAGATCAGTGCGTCCACAGAATCTTTTGCCACGCGTGCGAGCGCGATTAACAGCCAGAGCTGTGCATGCATGGAGTAAAAGGGGAGCTTTGCATCACTAAAAGGTAGGCCCGAGCCAGACGCAAAACGCTCGATCAGCCTTTCAATAACATCGAAGCGCCTAATTTCAGCCACACGCGCCACTGCATGCGCAGCGCGCCAGCGCATTGCCGCAATGGGATGACCGAGTCTCGACCACAGGAGCTCCGCCACCAAGGTGGCCTCGTCGCCCGGAACAGCCAAACGTGCGTCCCAAGGTCCGTCGCCAACTTCAGCGGGTAACTTCTCGCCGGTGTTCGCCAAGAACCTCTCAAGGCCGTCCGCGATGGCGCTGTCGCTAGCATCAGCGGCAAGCCTAGCGGCCAGCGCCAGCCATGCATTCCCGCCAAGACCATCCGCGCTGGCGCGCAGACCGGCGACCACGTGTTCCACAAGGGCGACACGATTGGCTCGAAAATATCGCTCAAGCCCCCGCCAGCCACCCCATGCATCAGTGCTGGAACCCGCGAGCTCTGTGGCATGTTTTGACGCCAGCCGGAGCCCAAGCTCCGGTAACGCATCGCGCATAGCCGCCGACGAAGCGCTCCAGTCCTCTAGGTAATCGTCCAACGCCCGGACTTTGTCGGCAAGCGTCGCGGCGCTCGCTTCGACGACCGCGCGGACGAAGCCGAGACGATCTGCGGGCGAGGTCGTCCGCTTCCCCAGTTCAAGCAGTGTCCGAAGCGGCCATCGCCGTCCAGTGTGGTCAATTTCCTCGCTCAGTATTTGCCGATCAATCTCATCTGGATTGCTCAGGTCAATCGGGAAAACCACCGGAAGTTCAGTGCTGATTATCGGCCTATCCGGCGGTAGCTGCTCCGATTTCGGTCCGAGTCTAGCGAGCAGTCCCTCGATCCGCATCTGAGCTGGCGAGGTGGCGGGGAGATTTTGCTTGGCGAGACGATGTAACCCTTCGATCGTCTCTCGCGCAGGAGACAGCTGATCGTCGCGATCAATCTCGACGATCAGCAGGTTGAACAACCATTCTCTTAGCTCCTGAGGCAGACGGCCGACAGCTTCCGACGCGAAATCAGAAATGTGCCAGGTCCACGTTTCGATCGGAGCAGCTAGGCCGAACAGTGCGACCGCGACCTCAGCCGACAGCTTGGAGTTGCGGATGAGGACTGTGAGCGCAGGGCCGAGGGACAGGCCAAGACGTGCGACATCACGATCATCTAGCCGCGCCAGTATCGCCAACGTTGCACTACCGGCAATCGGCACCATCGTCTGCGCGTATTCGATCCAAGGAAACCGGTCATCCTCATTCTGATTCAACTCAAGAATGCGAGCGAGGGTGTGCGCGGCCTCAGGCGACAGCTCCGGGCCAGAATAGTGCCCAGTCAATTCCAGAAGGTGATTGGTGCGATCGAAATCGTCCGAACCAATTGCTTCGGCTAAGTCGAGCGCGCGACGGAAGTACGCTGCGGCCTCGTCGGTACTCACTCGCCACACCGCGCGCGCAAGGCCGCCATAGGCGGTGACCCTAGATCCGACATCAGTATCCAGCTGAATCTTGCGATCGACGTGGCTGGCGAGCAGGAGCGCGGCATCGTGGCAATGCGGGATACGAGAGAGCCGAGCCACAGCGTCAGTCAGTTCTGGAGCGAACAAGCCCGGGGCATTCGCCGCCCATTCGGCCATACGCGTTGCAAGAACTGCGTCGAACGCTCCCAACGCGTCGGCGAGATAGA
>JBIQHO010000032.1:0-18383 GCA_044508545.1 Bradyrhizobiaceae bacterium
CCGGGCTTGGCGCCCTGCGCTATCTTGATCTGCATCATGTCGGAGTTGACGAGATACTCGGTGGTGACGCCGAAGCGGCCGGAGGCGACCTGCTTGATCGCCGAACGCATGGAATCGCCGTTCGGCATCGGCTTGAAGCGGTCCGCTTCCTCGCCGCCTTCGCCGGTATTGGACTTGCCGCCGATGCGGTTCATCGCGATCGCGAGCGTGGTGTGCGCTTCGCGCGAGATCGAGCCGAAGCTCATCGCGCCGGTGGCGAAACGCTTGACGATCTCTTTCGCCGGCTCGACCTCGTCGAGGGCAACGGGCTTGCGATTCTCGTCCTCGGCGGTCTTGAACTTGAACAGGCCGCGCAGCGTCAGCAGGCGCTCGGACTGTTCGTTGAGGATCTTCGCGAACGCGCGATAGCGCTCCTGCGAATTGCCGCGCACGGCGTGCTGCAGGTTGGCGACCGACTCCGCGGTCCAGGCGTGATCCTCGCCGCGGGTACGGTAGGCGTATTCGCCGCCGACATCGAGCGCGGTCTTGTAGATCTGCACGTCGCCGAACGCGTCCGCATGCCGCCGCACGGTTTCTTCCGCGATTTCAGCAAGGCCGACGCCTTCGATCCTGGTATGCGTGCCGGCGAAATACTTGGCGATGAATTCGGCCTTCAGCCCCACGGCGTCGAAGATCTGCGCGCCGCAATAGGACTGGTAGGTCGAGATGCCCATCTTCGACATCACCTTGAGCAGACCCTTGCCGATCGATTTGATGTAGCGCTTGACGATTTCCTTGTCGTCGAGGCTGCCCGGCAAACGATCCTTCATCGCGATGATGCTCTCGAACGCGAGATAGGGATTGATCGCCTCCGCGCCGTAGCCGGCGAGGCAGGCGAAGTGATGCACTTCCCGCGGTTCGCCGGATTCGATGACGAGGCCGACCGAGGTGCGCAATCCGACGCGGATCAGGTGATGATGCACAGCCGCGCAGGCGAGCAGCGAGGGGATTGGAATCCGGTCGGTGCCCACCATGCGGTCGGACAGGATGATGATGTTGACGCCTTCGCGCACGGCCGCTTCTGCGCACGCGCAGAGTTCATCGAGCACCTGCTCCATGCCGGCCGCGCCATGGCCTGAGTGGAAGGTGATGTCCAGCGTGCGCGAGACGAAGTGCGAGTCCGCGACATCGGAGATCGAGCGGATCTTCTCGAGGTCGGCGTCGGTGAGGATCGGCTGATGCACCTCCAACCGCTTGGTGGAGGCGAGTCCTTCGAGATCGAACAGGTTCGGCCGCGGCCCGATGATCGAGACCAGACTCATCACCAGCTCTTCACGAATCGGATCGATCGGCGGGTTGGTGACCTGGGCGAAATTCTGCTTGAAATAGGTGAAGAGCTGCTTTGGCCGGCTCGACAGCGCCGAGATCGGCGTGTCGTTGCCCATCGAGCCCGAGGCTTCCTCGCCGATGGACGCCATTGGCGTCATCAGGATGTTGATGTCTTCCTGCGAATAGCCGAACGCCTGCTGGCGATCCAGCAACGGCAGGTTCGAAGGCGTCGCCTTGACTGGCGCGTCCGGCAGGTTCTCGACTTGGATCTGGGTGCGGCCGAGCCACTCCCGATAGGGATGGCTGTTCGCCAGCGTAGCCTTGATCTCGTCGTCGGGAATGAGGCGTCCCTGTTCGAGGTCGACCAGCAGCATCTTGCCGGGCTGCAATCGCCACTTGGTGACGATCTGGTCTTCCGGAATCTTGAGCACGCCCATTTCGGACGCCATCACGATGCGGTCGTCGCTGGTGACGAGATAGCGCGCCGGACGCAGGCCGTTGCGGTCGAGCGTGGCGCCGATCTGGCGGCCGTCGGTGAAGGCGATCGCGGCCGGGCCGTCCCACGGTTCCATCAGCGCCGCGTGATACTCGTAAAACGCGCGGCGCTGCTCGTCCATCAACGGATTGCCCGCCCACGCCTCGGGGATCATCATCATCACCGCATGCGCGAGCGAATAGCCGCCCTGCACCAGGAATTCGAGGCTGTTGTCGAAGCAGGCGGTGTCGGACTGGCCTTCATAGGAGATCGGCCACAGCCGGCTGATGTCCTTTCCGTACAGATCCGAATGCACCGACGCCTGCCGTGCCGCCATCCAGTTGACGTTGCCGCGCAGCGTGTTGATCTCGCCGTTATGCGCGACCATGCGATAGGGATGGGCCAGCGACCAGGTCGGGAAGGTGTTGGTGGAGAAGCGCTGATGCACCAGCGCCAGCGCCGACTCGAAATCCGGCTCGTGCAGGTCGGGATAGTAGCTGCCGAGCTGGTCGGCGAGGAACATGCCCTTGTAGATCACGGTGCGGCAGGACAGCGACACCGGGTAGTAGCCGGAAAGGCCGCGTTCGCGGCGCTCGAAGATCGCCTGCGAGATCGACTTGCGCAGGATGTAGAGCCGCCGCTCGAACTCGTCCTCGGTCGCGGCCGTGCCGTTGCGGCCGATGAACACCTGCATGTTGGCGGGCTCGGTCGGCTTCACGGTTTCGCCGAGCGAGGAATTGTCGGTCGGCACCTCGCGCCAGCCGAGCAGGGTCAGGCCCTCGGCCTTGATCTGGTCGGTGATGATGCTTCGGATGACCTCGCGCCAGGCGGCTTCGCGCGGCATGAACAGCGCGCCGACGGCGTATTCGCCGGGCTTGGGCAGCGTGAAGCCGAGTTCCTGCGCCTTGCGCGCAAAAAAACCGTGCGGGATCTGGACCAGGATGCCTGCGCCATCGCCGGCGCGCGGATCGGCGCCGACCGCGCCGCGATGTTCGAGGTTGCAGAGGATGCTGATCGCATCGGAAACGATCTGGTGGGACTTCCTGCCCTTGATGTTGGCGATGAAGCCGACGCCGCAGGCATCCTTCTCCTGGCCGAGGTCGTAGAGGCCTTCCGCCGGCGGGCGCCAAGTATGTTCATGACAAGTATGTTCATGAAGCGTGTTTTCGCGGGGCGCGGGTTCACGACCTGTGCGCTCATGCGCGGGTTCGAGCTGTTTCGCGACCGAATCCCCTGTCAGTGATTCCAGCCCGATGTTCTCCCGCTCGAACGATGGCCAGCTCATCTTAAGCCCAGTACCTTTCCCGGCCGGGATTTGAGATATCCCGAAACGCAATCCGTAACATGGCGCACCTTGGACGGTCGCGGCACCCCCGATTGAAAATCTTGGGGCCACCACTCGCACGCCGCGAGCCGAAGTTTTGAGAAGCCAAACCAGGCGCCCAACGTATTCGGTGGAAAGCCGGTTTGCCATGTCCACAGCCGGACATCGGACGCCTGCATTCGCGGCAAAAACCCGACACCAGGCAGCCGTCAAAATTAAGACAGTCTTGCTGTCCTAACCCCGACATTGCCAAATTTTTCTCTATCACACAAGCGTCCGGGAGTCCCTGAGTGCATGGAAGTTATGCCCAAAGCCCGGCATGGGATCCGCCGGTCGGCGGGACGCCTCAAGGGCGCGGTACTCTTGGGTATGCTGCTCAAGACAAGGACGCCCCGGCTGCCCGGGGCGTCCTGCGTTCAGCGCTTGAAGTTCGCCTGCGAAGGTTCGTCAGGCCGCCGCCTTCTCGACCGTGGGCGCGGCGGGCGCGCTGGTTACGATGGGAATGGTGCGGGGCTTCTTGGCCTCGGGAATCTCGCGGACGAGATCGACATGGAGCAGGCCGTGCTCAAGCGAGGCGTTCTTCACCTGTACGAAATCGGCGAGCTGGAATGCACGCTCGAAGGCGCGCGCCGCAATGCCGCGATACAGCACCTCGGACGTGTCCTTGCCGTTTTCGTTGGCGACCTTCTCGCCCTTGATCGTCAGCGTATTTTCCTTCGCGACGATGGAGAGCTCGTTTGGTGCGAAACCGGATACGGCAACGGAAATGCGGTACGCGTTCTCGCCGGTCCGCTCGATGTTATAGGGCGGATAGCCCGACGCATCTCCATTAGCCTGGTCGAGCAGGTTGAAGAGGCGGTCGAAGCCGACGGTGGAACGATAAAACGGGGTGAGGTCGAAAGTACGCATAGGTCAGTCCTCCATGGAGCGACGTTGAATGGACCCGCCCGCCAATCGGGCCGGGCTTTCCTCTGTGTGCAGCCTGATGATCCGGTTCCGGAGCACTGGTAGCGGCCTGCACAGAAATGATATGGGAGGGCTTCAAAACGCCTTCAAGAGGCGGGTGCGCCCTCTTTTTTTGAAGTCCGTCTTCATGCGTCTTAGCCTTTCCCTCGAGCCTGTGCGGTCATGAGGCTTGTTTCGATACCCGCCAATCCGGTTCCGGAAGACTGCGTCAGCGGCGCCGTCAGGACCTCCGACGGGGTCGACCTGCGCTTTGGCCGATGGGCCCCGCCGCCGGGGCGAAAAGGAACGGTCTGCGTGTTTACCGGGCGCGGCGAACAGATCGAAAAATATTTCGAGACCGTCCGCGACCTGCGGGACCGCGGTTTCGCAGTGGCAATGATCGACTGGCGGGGGCAGGGGGGCTCGGCGCGGCAGTTGCCCGAGCCGCGCAAGGGCTATGTGCGCCGTTTCTCCGATTACGAGATCGATGTCCGCTCGTTCATGGAGCAGGTGGTGCTGCCGGATTGCCCGCCGCCATACTTCGCGCTGGCGCATTCGATGGGCGGCGCGGTGTTGCTGCGAGCGGCGCACGCCGGCAGGCGCTGGTTCGACCGCATCGTGCTGTCGGCGCCGATGATCGATCTGCCGGGACGCCTCACCTCGTTTCCGGTGCGCGCTCTGTTGCACGCAATGCGCCTATGCGGACAGGGTGGCCGCTACATTCCCGGCGGCAACGATCAGCTTACCGGCGTTATCGATTTCATCGGCAATCCCTTGACCGGCGATCCCGTTCGCTTCGCCCGCAACGTCGCGATCCTCGAGGAAGACCCGACGCTGGGTCTCGCCTCGCCGACCGTGGCGTGGGCCGATACCGCCTTCCGGGCGATGCACGAATTTCGCGCCGTCAACTATCCGTCGGGGATTCGCCAGCCGCTGCTGATGATCGCGGCCGGCGACGACGCCATCGTCTCCACTCCGGCGATCGAGGAGTTCGCCTATCACCTGCGCAGCGGCTCGCACCTCGTCATTGCCGGATCCAAACACGAGATCCTGCAGGAGCAAAATCGCTATCGCGCGCAGTTCTGGGCCGCGTTCGACGCTTTCGTGCCGGGGTCGCCGCTGTTCTAGAGTCTGTCATCGTTCCATGGAAACGGTGACAGACTCTAGTGGTCCGATTCTAACATTTGCATCCCGTTGCGGCAGGGAGTTCTTGCAAATGTTAGAATCAAAGGACCACTAGCAGCTATCAGGTTTCTAGTGGAGTTTTGAATGTGACATTCGCCTGACAAGTTCGCTGCAAAGTGGGTAGCGAATGTCAAATTCACTCCACTAGCTTCTTGATTTGACGCGCTTTCTTCACGCGAACCGGCAGCCACTTCGCTCGAAAGCGCTTTAGCCGACGATGCCCATGATATCGGACTCCTTCATGATCAGAAGATCCTGGCCATCGAGCTTGACCTCGGTGCCCGACCACTTGCCGAACAGCACCTTGTCGCCGACCTTGACATCGATGGGAACCAGCTTGCCGGCTTCGTCGCGTCCGCCCGGGCCTACGGCCACGACCTCACCCTGAGAGGGCTTTTCCCTGACGGTGTCGGGAATGATGATGCCCCCCTCGCTCTTTTCCTCGGCATCGAGGCGTTTGACCACGACACGGTCATGCAGCGGACGAAATGTGGTTTTAGCCATAACGGCTCCTCCGGGGTTCGCAGGACTCTGGGAATTGCCATCGATGGAATGCGCGGCCGGATTCGGCGCGCCCGAACGGTATCTTTGGCAATCATGCTCCGAGGGTGCTAATCGTTGGCGGGGATATGGCCTGGCAGCCATGCTGTCAAGCAAGCGCCTTAAGCCGTTGGTGAGGGACGTGTAGGATAGTGCAAACCATGTCGCGGCCCCGCGATCCGCGGGATAAATGTCGCCGCGGCGACATTTCTAAGCTCGGTCGCCGGGGGCAAGGCGGTCGCGAATTCGGTCGGGGAAATACGATGGTCAGATCAGACGGCGGACGCGCGGCTTTGAACCTTGGGGCGGCCGCGGCCCTTGCGATATTTCTCGGCGGGTGCGGGTCGATCGGGTCGGTCGGATTGTCCCAGCCGCAGCCGCCGCAGCCGGCCGTCGAGCCTGAAATTCCGGCCACGGTTCGCGCTGACGAACTCGTCGGGCGCTGGGGTCTTGCGTCCTACCAGAATCCGAACGACCGGGCGCGGACCGAGGCTGCCGCCAAGGCGCAATGCCGCAACCCTTACGTGATCGGCGCCGGCGGCAACGGCGGCGTGATCATGCACCTCGCGGACGAGGCGACCCCGCAGGAATTGCGGCTGAAGGGCAGCCAGAGCGGCAAGAACTATATCGGACCGGAGGGGCCGGCGGGCGGCGCGAAGGATCGCGAGATCGTTTCTTTCGACGGCCGCGTCCTCGTCACCCGCTTCATCGACCCCGATGCTGCGACCCGCTACGGCAACATGGTGTATGTCCGCTGCGCGCCGCAGCGTTGAATCGCCGGTTGCGAATTCCGGGCGCAGCCCGAGACCTGCGGACGGCCAACCGCCAAAGTCTCTTATAATCCTTCAGGCATGATCTCGTCCGGAAACCGTTTCCCCTTCCGGATCGTGCTTTAGAGCCTTTCCGCTTCTGATGGAATCAGAAGCGGAACTCTATGTTTTTGATTGACGCGCTTTCTTGACGCGAACCGGTAGCCACTTCGCTTGAAAACGCTCTAACCGAACAGCGCGTCGATATCGTCCTGGGAGGCGTGTCCCTCGTCGCCATCGAGCTTCGGGCCGTTCAGCAGCCTGGCATCGCCCACGCGATCGTCGACGATCGGCGGAGCATGGGCGCGGATGGCGTCGACGCCGCCCCAGATGTCCATCATGACGTTGATGTGATGCTCGATGAACTTCATGGTGTTCATCACCTTGGCGATGCGCTGGCCGGTGAGATCCTGAAAGTTGCAGGCTTCGAAAATCGCGATCACGCGCTCCTGGATTTCCTCGCTCTGCAACTGTGTCTGCTCAGGGGATGTAGACTTCGACAGGGCGCTGGCCGACTGGTCGATCGCCTCGGCCGCCTCCAAAATTCGTTGCGTCGCCTGCTCGGTGCCACCCACCACGGCGCCAAGCTCGTCAGTCACCTTCGACATTTCGTCGCCGCTGAAGCTCTTGCCGTGAAGAACCGCGATTTCCTGCTTGGTGCGGGTGATGGCGTCGTAGATCAGATCGAGTTCGGTCTTGAGCTTCTCGCACTGTTCGATCTGCGCGCGATAGGTCTGCAACAAGGCTTGCGCATCGGCGACATCACGGCTGACGGACCCGCCGTCGGCCGCGATTGTCTCGGCCGCGCCATTGCCGCGCGGAACTCCGATCTGTTCGCGGATGGCCCGCAGCTCCGCCATGATCTCGCGATGCACCGGCATGGGTGCGTCGTCACCGGCTGCCGTGATAACCGGTATGCCACCGCTCAGGATTTCCTCGACGCGGAAGCGCTTGCGTTGAACAGGCATCAGATTCCCCAGCTCTCATTCAAATCCGTCGCGCTGGATCCCGATGATGTTGGATCGAATCGATCCAATCATGAACGTGATCGTCCCGAATTTTTAAGAAGCGGAATGCGGGCGGAAAACCGCACCACACTTTTCCTCATCCCGCTCCGGAGTTTCGGTTCAACGGCGGATCATGCTCTATATCCCTCGTTGTATACCGGCGTGGTTTAACGTCCGGTTCACGCGGGGAACCGGCCGGGCGGCCGCGATCTGTCCGGCATTAACCATGGCCGGCGCCGGTTCATCGAAAATAAACGCTACCGGACAAAACCGCGCTGCATTGACGACGTGGTGAATCGAAACGCCGGTTCTGTTTACCAAACCGATGCGGTTTTGATTTTAATTCGCTCGCGTGGCGATGCGCGTTATCGGGGCGCATCCGCGGCGACCATCCACGGCGAAACAGTACAGAGTACGTCGATGTTCAGAAAACTATCCCTCGCGCTCCTCGCGGGCGGGTCGCTTGCCGGGCTCGGAGTCCAGCAGGCCCTTGCCAGAGAACCGCAAGCCAGGTTCTTCACCGAACCTGCCGTCGGTTATGCCGATCGCTCCGCGCCCCAGCCGGCCGAGCCGCGCGTTGCCTCTGCCGAGCGCTCCAGCGTGGACAGCAACATGGGCGGCGGGTTCATCCAGTTCCTGTTCGGTGACGGACAGCAGCAGGGATCGCGCTACCGGCAGCAGCCCTATGATCCGCGCCCGCTCTATGCACCGCAGCCGCAGGCGATGCTGCCAGAGCAGGTGATGCCGGAGCAGGACGCCAGCGAGGCTGCGCATCCCGCGTTCGATCCGAAGTTCGAGAAGCAGCTTGTCGATTATCACGGCAAGGAGGCCGCCGGCACCATCGTTATCGATACGTCGAGCAAGTTTCTCTATCTCGTGCAGGGCGACGGTAGGGCGCTGCGCTACGGGGTCGGCGTCGGCAAACCGGGCTTCCTGTGGGCCGGCGTCAAGACGATCACGGCCAAGAAGGAATGGCCGGACTGGACGCCGCCGGCGGAAATGCTCAAGCGTCGTCCCGATCTGCCGCGCCACATGGAAGGCGGTCCGCAGAATCCGCTCGGCGCCCGCGCCATGTATCTCGGCTCCTCGCTCTATCGCATCCACGGCTCCAACGAGCCCTGGACGATCGGCACCAACGTGTCGTCCGGCTGCATCCGGATGCGCAACCAGGACGTGATCGATCTTTACGGTCGGGTTCGCGTCGGCGCCAAGGTGGTGGTGATCTGACGCGGGACGTCGTTCGAATGGAAATGGCCGCCCTGTCGGCGGCCTTTTTTATGTCGTGACCGACCGCGCGACATGTTCAAAGTCGAATGACGGCAATCATGGTCGATAGTCAGTCCCGAAGCCGTGATTGGCGTGAGCTGGGATAGCGGCGTACGTATTCCAAGGGGGCGATCCTGAGACTAGGAGACCCTAAACATGCCGCATGATTTCTGGCTCGTTGTCGGAGGCTTACTCGCAGTTTTTCTGGTGCTGATTTTCAGCCTGGCTTACGGAAGCTACCAGACCGGAAAGCTGCGCCACTGATCTGAAACGTTTCGAGCATCGCTCTGACCATGGAGCGAAATCGCGATCGGACCAGGACGGAAGCCTGTAGCGGCGTCTCATGCCAGCATCCCGTAGCGATTTGATCTCGATTCAGAGTTGATCTCGATTCAAATGATATTGCGTTTTCGAGCGAGGCATATCCTTGGGCTTGACCCGAGGATGGACACCGGTTCGCGTGAAAAAAACGCGTCAATCTTAAAGCATGAGAGCATGATCCCGAAAAGTTGAAACCGGCTTCGGGTAAGATCATGCTCAATCAAAGAATGAGCCATGGAGTCTGATCCAACAACGTTGGATCAGACTCCATGGCGGGTCGCTGACTTCGCTAAAATTCCAAGGACGTGGATGCCCGGCATACAGCCGGGCATGTTGAGCGTTCGAGACCGTGGAGGAGACTAGGCGTAATCGTCGCCGTCATCGAAGTCGGCGAAGTCGTCGGAGTCCGTGTCCATCCCGTCGTTATCGTCGTCGTCCTGGTCTTGATCCTGGTCCTGATCGGCGTCCGCCTGGGCCTGGTCGAACGGCTGCGACGTGTTATCGCGTTGTGACCCGATGTCCCCGACGCCGGCGTCGCGCGCCAGGTTGCTTCCGGACTGGTCACCGCCGCCCCACGGGCCGGACGAGCCGCCAAGGCTGCCCCCATCGCCGAAACTGCTGGCATGGGCAGGGCCACCCATCATGGAGCGGATGCTGCTGAGAAGCAGGCCGCCGCCCACGGCGCCCGCGGCGGCGGCCGCCGCCGTTCCGAGAAACGAGCCACCGCCTGCCTGCGGCGGGGGCGCGCCGTAGGGCTGACCGGGCGAACCGGCAGGTCCCTGATTGTAGCGGCCGGGCTGACCGGTCTGCTGCAACGCCTCCCCCGTGTTCCAGGCCGGCCGGTTCGGCGTCGGGGAAGGTTGGACGTTCGGGACCGAGCCGCGCTGCGGGGACTTGCCGAACAGGCTGTCGCGCATCTGATCCAGGAACCCGCCTGATGCCGCCTGATCGGCGGCTCCTTCGCTTTCCAGTTGCTGGATGCGGTCGTGGGCGCGCTTCAGTGCCTCATCCTGCACCAGAACCGTCTGGACCAGCGTATATAACGCGTTGGGCGCCCGTCGCTGGCCCTCGGCGATGGCGGCGGCGGCGGCCGGATCGCGCTGCGTATTTTCGACGCCGGCGAGGCGGGTGAAGAGGTCGTCGACCAACTGGCGTTCTTGCGGTGTCATGGCGCTCTCCCGATAAGGTGGCCGATGGGATGTAGGAGCGCTTTGCGTCGCAAACAGTATCGCGGCCGATTAAATTTCAGTGTGCGACAATTGAGGCGGGGGCTTGTGGTTGGGTGAATCAGCTCAGCGTCACCCGATTCGCCGCCAGCATGTCGCGAAAGCCGTCCCCGGACAGAAACGCATATTCCCGCTCCCGCTGGTTGGTTACGGGATCGAGCGCGATCAGCGTGTCGTCGACAAAGCCGGGATGGCACATGATCAGGCCGCCGTCCGGCGAGCCGTCGAGAAACGCCCGCATCAGCGCGCCGAAGTCGGGCGTCGTGAAATCATAGGCGCCGGCGAATGCCGGGTTGAAGCGGATGCCGGCGCGCGCGGCCTGGCGGCGAAAGCCGGCGCTTAAAATATCCAAGAGCAGCGCCTTCGGCGTGCCGAGCCGCCCGGCCGGCGGGCGACGGCGGCCGCACTGGCGCACCCATGCGCCGGGCGCGGCGCTCTTGACCGCCGACAGGAAGGCGCCGCGCACCAGCGGAAAAATCTGCACGTGCTGATGGCCGTCGACGTAATCGGGCGCGCGGCCGAACCGCTCGGCAAACGCTGCGATCTGCGCCTTGACCTCATCGAAAATCATCTCGGGCTCGAGCCGGCGCAACAGGCTCGCGCGCAGCATCTTCGAAAGCGGCGGAAACAGCCCGCCCTGAAGCGGCCGGTAATGCAGGGTGAGCGGATGGAATGGCGCGGTCAGGGTGACATGCAGGCCGATGACGCAATGCGGATTGCGGGCGACTGTCGCCTCCAGCGCCTGGACGTCTTCGCGTCCGGCGGCGGGGCCGACCACCATCACCGATGTCGCGTTGATGCGCTCCCGCTCGATCAGATCGCGGATCGCCCGGTTGACCCCGGGGCTGATGCCGTAATCGTCAGCGCACAATATAATCCGGCGCTGCGGTTGGTTGCCGCTCATTCGGCGGCGGTCCGGTGCGGGTCGCCGGCGGATGGTTCGCTGTCGGCCTGCTTCACGCTGTGCTCGGCGACGAAGTAAATCGGCCGCGCCTTCAGTTCGGAGAGGATCTTGCCGATGTATTCGCCCATGATGCCGATCATCAGGAGTTGCACGCCGCCAAGCGTCATCAGGCCGACCACCAGCGAGGGATAGCCGGGGACCGTTTCGCCATCGACCCAGGTTTCCCACAGGATCGAGAGGCCGAACAGGAAGGCGGCAAGCGCCAGCAGCAGGCCGAGCAGGCTGGCCAGCCGTAGCGGCGCCACCGAAAACGACGTCAGCCCCTCGATCGACAGGCCGAGCAGCCGCGCCGCGCTGAACGTAGACATGCCGTGGGCGCGGGCGTCGGGCTCGTAGTCGACGCGGAACTGGCGGAAGCCGATCCAGCTTGCCAGCCCCTTGAAGAAGCGGTTGCGCTCGGGCATCTGGCGCAGCGCGGCGGCGGCGCGGGGCGACAACAGGCGGAAGTCGCCGGCGTCCTCTGGGATTCGCTGGCGCGCGCCCCAGTTGATGATCGCGTAGAAGCTGTGCACGCCGATCCGCCGCAGCAGCGACTCGTTCGTCCGGCGCGCCTTTGCGGTGTAGATGACGTCGTAGCCGCCGTTGATCCAGTGATCCACCAGCCGCTCCACGAGGTCGGGGGAATGCTGGCCGTCGCCGTCCATGAACAGCAGCGCGCCGCGCCGCGCGTGATCGAGGCCCGCCATCAAGGCGGCTTCCTTGCCGAAATTGCGCGACAGCGACAGCACCTGCACGTCCAGCGCGTCGGCGGGGAGCGTGCGGGCGAGACCCAGCGTGTCGTCGGTCGAACCGTCATCGACGTAGACCACCTCGCAGGCGAGGCCGAAGCGCTGCCGCAGTTTCGCCGCCAGCGCGCCGAGGCGTTCGTGAAGCTGCTGAAGCCCGGCGGCCTCGTTGTAAATGGGAATCACGATCGACAGACCCTGCGCGGCCGCTGCGGCCGCATCTGCAGGCAGACCGGGAAGGCTCGGCGTTGACGTCATCGGTCGGGTCCGGCGTGATCAATCTTCCTATGGTAGTGAGTGCGGCCGCGCCCTTCAACGGGCGCATTGCACGGATCACATCCGTAGGAACGCTTCCAGTCTCGCGAACAGCGGGTTGTCGCGATCGAAGACATAGTCCAGCGATGCAATCGACACGGTTTCGGCGCCGTGCTGACGCAGAAAGCTGCCGAGCGCATAAAGCCGGTCGGGCGGGCAGTGCAGCGTGATCATGCCCGAAGAGGTCAGTCCGCCGAACGGCGAGACCGCGCCGAAGCGGTCCTTCGCCTCGGTGAGCAGCGCCGCATCGCAGCCTGTGAAGCGGGTCCGCACCTCGCGATACTGGCTGGCGCGGGCGCGCGCCGCGATGTGGTCGAGAATGATCCGTGCGGTCTCGCGCGCGCCGTTCGACCAGTCGGCGTCGCGCGAGGCGACCAGGTTGGCCTGGCTGCGCAGGATCACGCCGTCGTCCAGCACCTTCAGGCCGTTGGCGGCGAGCGTGGCTCCTGTCGTCGTAATATCGACGATCATCTCGGCGGTGCCGACGGCGGGAGCGCCTTCCGTGGCGCCCGCGCTCTCGACGATGCGGTAATCGACCACGCCGTGCGAGGCGAAGAAAGCGCGGGTGAGGTTGATGTATTTGGTCGCGACGCGCATACGCCGGTTGTGCTGCGCGCGAAATCCGGTCGTCACGTCGTCGAGGTCGGCCATGGTGCGCACGTCGATCCACGACTGCGGCACTGCGACGACCACGTTGGCGCTGCCGAAGCCGAGGCCGTTGATCAGCGCCACGCGCTTGTCGGCATCGACGATGCTTTCCCGGATCAGGTCTTCGCCGGTAACGCCGAGATGCACCGAGCCGCGCGCGAGCTGGGAGGCGATCTCGCTCGCCGAAAGATAGGCGATCTCGACGTTGTCGAGCTGAACGATGGTGCCGCGATAGTCGCGCACGCCGCCGGGTTTGGCGAGCGTCAGTCCGGCGCGGGCAAAGAAGGCTTCGGCGTTTTCCTGCAGCCGGCCCTTCGACGGCACCGCCAGAACGAGGGGTGCGGTCATGACGCGCTCCCGCCGGTCCGGCTCGGCGAGGCCTTGCCTGCGCACTTCGTTACCGCCTCGATCCAGATCGAGAAGCCGACCGCAGGGATCGGCGCGGATGCACCCAGTTGCGTCATCAAACCGTCGTAGCGGCCGCCGGCAATCAGCGGCTCGTCGCTGCTGTCCTTGCGCTGCAGTTCGAATTCGAAGCCCGTATAATAGTCGACACCGCGGCCGAACGCGGTGGCGAAGCTGATCTCGCCGGTTTCAACGCCGCGCGCGGCCATGAAGCCGGTGCGGCTTTCGACCTGATCGATCGCGGCGTGGATGTCGAGCCCGGCGTCGGAGGCGAGCGTTCGCAACTGGCCGAGCGCGTCATCGGGATCGCCCGATATCGCGAGAAAGCGTTTGATGATGGTCAGCGCGTCGCGCGGCAACGCGCCGCTCTTCAGCGTGGATTGTTCGAGAAAGCGGTCGGCGATCTCGTCGAGGGTGCGGCCGCCGACAATGGTCGCGCCCGCGATCGACATCATGTCGGTCACCAGCGCCAGCGCCGCCTTGCGATCGGACCCCGCCAGCGCCGCAAGCACGCCTTCGTATTCGTTGTGGCCGGTTCCGGTCGCGAGCGTCAGCCGCTCGATATCCTGCGCGAGGTTGATTTTGCGATTGAAGTCCTTCATCAGCCGCCTCCGCCAGACCGGATAAAGGTCGAGCGCATCGATCAGCGCGGTGAACAGCGCGACGTCGCCGGTGCGGATCTCCACATCCGTAATGCCGAAGGCCGCGGCCGCTTCCAGGCCGAGCGCGAGCATCTCGGCGTCTGCGGCGGCGCGATCCTGCCGCCCGAACGATTCGATACCGGCTTGCAGGAACTCGCTCGGCCGCCCCGCGCGATAGCGGAACACAGGCCCTAGATAGCAGAAGCCGGCCGGCTGGCCGGACTTTTCAGAAGCGAGGTAGTCCCGCGCCACCGGGATGGTCAGGTCGGGACGCAGGCAGAGTTCCTCGCCGCCCGCGTCCGAGGTCAGATAGAGGCTCTTGCGGATGTCCTCGCCCGACAGGTCCAGAAACGGCTCGGCCGGTTGCAGGATCGCGGGCTCCGCCTTGACGTAGCCGGCCTGGGCGAACGACGACAGCAGCCCGTCCGCCCAGGGGGGCGATCGGGTTGCAAGAGTTTCCGCGCTGCGGCTCATATCGAGGGCCATGGATTCCAAGGTGTTTTCGGGCAAGCCCTTATAGCGTTTTCGAGCGAAGTGGATACCGGTTCGCGTCAAGAAAACGCGTCAAATCAAAATCATAGAGCCCGGCTTCTGATTCCGTCAGAAGCGGAAAGGCATCTAGCATGGCCGGATGGCGGTTTCGACCATGATTCGGGAAGTGGCTTAACGAGTTGCGTGTTTTTCGGACTGCGTCCAGTCGCCCAGCACGGTCTGGACCAGCGCAAGGGCGGCGACCGCGGCGGTATCGGCGCGCAGCACCCGCGGGCCCAGCGACAGCCGCAGCGTATGGGGCTGGCGAAGCAGATTTGCCCGCTCGTCCCCGGCGAAGCCGCCTTCGGGGCCGACCAGCACGTCGACGCCCTGTGCGGCGCTGCCCATCGGCGCAAGCGCCGCCGCCGGATTGGCGACCGGCGCGGCCTCGTCGCAGAACACCAGCAGGCGCTCGGCAGCGCGTGCGTTCAGCCAGCGGTCCAGTGTCACGGGTTCCTCGACTTCGGCAAGGCTGAGGATGCCGCATTGCTCGGCGGCCTCGATGACATTGGCGCGCATCCGTTCGCCGTTGACCCGCGCCACCTGGGTGAAGCGGGTCAGAACCGGCTGTAGCGCGCAGGCTCCCATTTCCACCGCCTTCTGAACCATGTAATCGAGCCTGGCGTGTTTCAGCGGCGCGAACACGTAGCGCAGGTCGGGCAGTTGGTCCTGAGCCCTGGTCGCGGCAACGATATCCAGATGTTCCGGGCGCTTGCGACCGGCAATCGTCGCCCGCCACTCGCCGTCGCGGCCGTTGAAGACCAGCACCTTCGCGCCCGTCCCAAGGCGCAGCACATTGCCGAGATAATTGGCCTGGTCGCGGTCGAGCGGAACCCTGCCGCCGGCGGCGAGCGGTGCGTCGACGTAGAGCCGGGGACTGCGAAAGTCCGTGTCGGGCATGATCAAACGGGCATGGCTGAAACTGAAATCCCGCGGGAGGGCGCTTTCCACGGCGGTTTCTTCGTGCGAACCGGTGCTTTGTCAACCGATGTCTCGCCGCCCGAAACCCTATAAACCAACCACTCCGGCCCTCAAACGGCGAGATGGAACAGTTCGGGGTTTCCGATTTTGACCGGCGCGGCCATGCGTCGCGCTGTTGCCCGATTCGTCGGGTTGTTAGGAATCGCCTGCAATCGTAAAAGTGTGGGAATCATGGAAGGTCGTTCGTTGCATCCGTCGCAAAAGATGTCGCGGATAGTTGACCCTGCCGGAGAAATGCTGTGATCATCTCACGCCTGATCGTTCCATTGACGCTTGCGGTGTTTGCCATCGGCGTCACCGATGCGCCCGGCCAGACCCCGTTTCCGGCGCCATTGCCCAATAGCTCGGCCGGGACGGCCAATGACCCGGCGTTCCCGCCGGTCAACGGCGCGCCTGCGCAACGGCTCTCCGCGCCGCCCCAGGATTCCGCATTTCCCCCGGTCAATGGCGCGCCGTCGGCGACCATCGGCGCGCCCTCCGCGTTTCCTTCTGGCGGCGCCGCCCCCATGGGTGGATTCGGGGCTCCGCGCCAGCAGGCGGGGCCGCCCGGTGGCGCCGACTGCATGAAGGAATTCATGCCGCTGCGCGAAGCAGCCGAGAAGCGCGGCAAGCTGATCCAGGCTGCCAGCGCCCGTCACGCGCCGCCCGACGAAGCGTGCAAGCTGATCGGGCAATATGCGCAGGCGGAAGCCAAAATGCTCAAATTCGTCGATACGAATTCCCGGAAATGCGGAATTCCAGACAATGTCGGGACGCAGATGCGCACCAACCACAAGGCGACGGAGTCCATGCATCAGAAGGTTTGCGACATGGCCAAGCAGGCAAGGATGCGCGCCCCGGCGGGACCGAGCCTGAGCGAGGCTCTGGGGTCGGCGGCCGGCGGATTGCCGGAGGCCACCACGCCGAAGAAGGGCGGCAGCACGTTCGACACCTTGAACGGCAACGTTCTCACCCGATGACGAGCCTCTGATGAGCGACGCGGCGGCACGCGTCGCGGACTCGGCCGGCAACTGGGTCGACACGCGCGCGCCGCTGTGGGCGCGACCCTATCTGAGGCTGTCGCGGCTCGACCGGCCGATCGGCTCCTGGTTGCTGCTGCTGCCGTGCTGGTGGTCGGCGGCGCTGGCCGCGGGCGTCGCCCGTGACGTGGGCCGGCTCCCTCTGGCCCTCGCGCTGTTTTTCATCGGCGCCTTCGCGATGCGCGGCGCCGGCTGCACCTGGAACGATATCACCGACCGCGATCTCGACGCGCGCGTGGAGCGGACGCGGTCGCGCCCTATTCCTGCAGGGCAAGTGACGGCGGCGCATGCCATGATCTTCCTCGTGGCGCAGGCGCTGGTCGGGCTTGTCGTGCTGCTGCAGTTCAACCGCTTCGCCATCGCGACCGGAATAGCCTCGCTCGCCATCGTCGCGGTCTATCCCTTCATGAAGCGCGTTACCTACTGGCCGCAGGTCGTGCTCGGCCTCGCCTTTTCGTGGGGTGCGCTGATGGGATTCGCGGTGCTGCTCGGCCGCATCGATGCGGCCGCGCTGGCGCTGTATGCGGGTTCGATCGCATGGGTGATCGGCTATGACACGATCTATGCGCACCAGGATGCGGAAGACGACGCGCTGATCGGCATCAAGTCGACGGCGTTGCTGTTCGGCGAACGCACGCGTCGGGCGCTTGCGATCTTCTACGGGCTTGCCGTCGCTCTCATCGGCGTCGCATTGCATCTGGCCGCCGCGCGATGGCCGGCATGGATCGGCCTTGCGGCCTTTGCCGCGCATCTCGCCTGGCAGGTCATGCGAATCGACATCGGCGATTCCCGACTTTGCCTGCGGGTTTTCAAATCCAACCGCGACGCCGGGCTGTTGTTGTTCGCGGGTTTATTGGGTAGCGCGCTGCTGGTGGCGGTGGCCTGACGGAAAGCAGTTTGCCTTTTGATGGAAAATACATGATCCGTCATGGCCGGGCATAGCCGTTCGAAGAACGGCGTTCTGTCGAACGCCTACGTCCCGGCCATCCACGTTTTTCTTCACTGAATTTCCAAAGGAGTGGATGCCCGGCATAAAGCCGGGCATGACGGTGTTGATTTTCGTCTAGAGCCTTTCCGCTTCTGATGGAATCAGAAGCGGAGCTCCATGTTTTTGATTTGACGCGTTTTCTTGACGCGAACCGGTAGCCACTTCGCTTGAAAACGCTGTAAATCAAACCTGCTCTAATTCCGCGCGATGATCTCGCGCTCGCCCCGATAGACGGCCGCCGGGTTGAGCAGATCGCCGCTACGCCGCCGCATCAGGAAGCTCGGACGCCGTGCATTGATGACGTTGCTCCGTCGCCGGCGCGGAGCCGGATCTTGCCTGTCGTCGGCGAGCTGCGGAAGCGCGAGGATCTCGCTCCAGGCCTGCCATGCGGCGTCACGCTCAGCGACATCATCGGTCACCAGAAGGGGAATGGCGAGCGATGGATCGCGGTGAAGCAGAACAAGCGCCCGCCCGTCGGCGGTGTCGCGCACGGTCACGCCGGCGAATTCGCTGACGCGCACGCTGATCGTCATCCGCATGCCATGGACGGCGCGATGCAGCGTCACGCGTTCGCGATGAAGTTCGATCTGCCGGATGCCGCCGTCGGCGCGGCTGTCGCGCGCGGCGAAACTGACGGGCAGTGAGAGAGGGTCGAGCCGCAGGACGCGGCTCGACCCGGCGGAATCCAGTCCGCCTGTTGATGTTTGACGCCTCACGGCTTTGTCTCCCCGCCGGGATTATGTTCCCGGTCGATGGGCGA
>JBIQHO010000455.1:0-2345 GCA_044508545.1 Bradyrhizobiaceae bacterium
CGGCGCGATAGAAGGTGAGCAGCGACGGCAGTTCCTCGCGCAGCTTGGCGCGGAACGCGGTCATGGTTTCCGGCTGACTGAGCGCGCCGTGAATCCCGGTCAACAGATCGTCGAGCAGCGCCTTGTGACGGCCCTCGGTGACGAACGTGCGCAAGGTGCTGGTGAGAAGCGGCGCGAGGTCGATCGACTGCAACTGCGCCATCACCCGGCGCGACACGTATTGAGTCAGCCCCGACGTCTCGGTGGCGTCGAACGCTTCCGGCAGCAGCCGCAGCACGAAGCGCGCGAGATCGGCGCTGCGCTTGCGGTCGCTCATCCACTCCGACATGAAGGAGGCGAAATCGATCTCGCGCAGCTTGGCTTCGACCGGCGCGGCATCGAGGAAATTGGTTTCGATGAACTCGCCGAGCTTGTCGGCGATCCGCCCCTGATTGGTCTGGATGATCGCGGTGTGCGGGATCGGCAGCCCCAGCGGCCGGCGGAACAGCGCCACCACCGCGTACCAGTCGGCGAGCCCGCCCACGGTCGCGGCCTCGGCGAAGGCGGCGACGAAGCCGAACGCCGGATGATAAGGCAACAGCAGTTTCGCGGTGACGAACACC
This sequence comes from Bradyrhizobiaceae bacterium, assembly GCA_044508545.1. Taxonomy (GTDB): domain Bacteria; phylum Pseudomonadota; class Alphaproteobacteria; order Rhizobiales; family Xanthobacteraceae; genus Nitrobacter. The sequence continues at coordinate 603 of JBIQHO010000455.1, forward strand.
GCGAGGCACCCCACCAGCACCAGCGCTGCAACCGCCTTGATGCGGCGCAGCTCAGCGGCGCGCGCAGCATCGGCGGCGTGAGGAAGAAACGTCGATGTGCTGTCGGACACCATGGCTCCCATCCCCTCGCGTGCGTCATCCTATAGCACGCGCGACGCTTCCGTCAGGTCCGCGCCGGGATCGACACGCCACGCGGCACAGACAAAAAAGAAGGCCCGCATGAGAGCGGGCCTTCGTCGTCGAGGATCGCGGACGGGGAGGAGCGCCAGCGATCCGTCGGCTAGAGAGATCGTGCGAGATCAGGCGGCCTTGTTGTAGGACGCCGCGACCTTGGCGAAGTTCTCCTGCGCGGTCTTCGCACCCTCGCTCAGCAGCTTGCTGAAGTACTCGCTGGCGGTCTTGGCGCGGGCAACCAGCGTCTCGCCGCGGGCGCGAACCAGATCGGACTGGATCTGGAGAGCTTCGTTGACCGACTTGGCCGACGCCAGCTTCTCGATGCCGTTGTAGAACGCCTGGGCGTCGTCGTAGATCGCCTGCTGGATGCTGCGGCTGATCTTGGCAGCCTCGCCCACCGAGTTGGCGGCGGCGGTTTCGAGGATCGCGGTCACCTTCTCGGAGCCGCTGTGCAGATTGGCGGCGCGGTCCTTGGCGGTGCCGGCGGCGCGCTTGACGAAGTCACGGGTCGCCTCGGGAACTTCCAGGTTCTGGAGGTTCTTCAGCGCATCGGAAATCGGAGCAAAGGCTTCTTTGGCGCCGTTCAGCACGGAATTGGTCTGGGTGGTCATGGCAATTTCCTTCCATCCTCAGGTTTGAGCTATGGGCTCGGCCCGTCCGGTATTGGCCCGGGGTGCGAGTATTATGTCACATCCCTTTGTGCGCCGCAATATCGATGTTGCGTCGCGGTATCACAAACCTGTGATGATATCGTGGTGAACGCCGCGATGAGTGCCCTGCCGCGTTGGACAGAACTCTTGCAACGCTTGAAAAGACTGATGCAATAGATTGATAATATTCGTCAAAATTGCTGCTTAGACCTGCAATCGCGGCTCTTACGGATCGTCTCCCCGAACGCGGATCCCACTTGCCCCGATGCTGCACCGCCGAGCCGGGACTTCGCCAACACGGGTCCTCGCGACGCGCCTCTACGCCCGGATATCGACGCCGACGGTCTGGCCCTGATTGCGCCGGATGATCTGCATGGCGGATTCCAGCATCTCCAAGGTGGTTTCGTCATGGCGCGACAGCGCGCCCTCAATGCCGTCGCGAACCTTTTGCGTGAAGTCGTATCGCGTGGCGTCGGTGGCGGCATCGACCTCGCGGCCGCTGGCCACTTCGATTTTCATGGTCATCGCCATGAAAGGCCGGCTGTCGTCGAGCGACATTGTTCCGTCGCGGATTCGCGTGTTGACCCAATCGCGCAACTCCTGACGGGTCATGCTGGTGAAATCCACCTGCCGGATACCACTGTCGGCCCGGCTTGCGGTCGGCGCGGCCGAAACGGATGTGGCGGCCGAAGGGTCGGACGAGCCGGGCTGCGTGCGCCGGCTCGCGGACAGATTGCCGGTGGCGGACAGGAGGCTTGTCGCGGCATCAATTCTCATCGAATCGCCCCTCGCCGGCACGGCGGGCCCGGCGTCACCCCGGCAAAACCCGCGCCAAGGTCGTGCATTCGATCATCGGTATGACCAGACAGCCTTAATGTTGCGTGAACCGCGCCCATCGGCGACGGCACCGACGGTCGCG
>JBIQHO010000456.1:0-2329 GCA_044508545.1 Bradyrhizobiaceae bacterium
CGGCGCGCTGCTCCCAGACGAAATGCGGCTGGGGCGCGGGGACGCGGACGGCGGAGGAGGAGAACAGCTGCGAGAACAGCTTGTAGAGAGCGATGCGGTCGTTCGAGGCTTCAGGAAAGATCGAGACGTCGGCAATCAGGGCCTCCAGCGTGGCGGCCACATAGGCGTCACCGGAGGTTTGCGATCCGGTCACGGCGCGCGAAAAACGGCGCAAATATGGGAGGTGCGGCGCGATCCGCGTGGACAAGGTCATTCAGAAGGCTCCCTTTGACGCTTTGTTGGTCAACCCGGGTCGTTAACGAGCGGATTCGGACTTCGTTCCACCGTTGCGGAACTTTTCGACTGAACTCGCATTTATGCTACCACGTCAGAGTATAGCGTCACTCTGGTTCAAGGTCCGGGTAGTGAAAGACAAATCCAAGATGAACGAAATGAGTGTCCCGCGACAGCGGCGCACGGATGATGGGCTTGGCCCGAATTCCGATATTGGCGCGAAACTGCGCGCTTTCTATGGCGCGGTGCAGGATCAGCCTATCCCGGATAAATTCCTGGATTTGCTGGAAAAACTGGATCAGGTCGAACAGGCCGCGAAGCGGAAGGGCAACTAATTGCAGGAATCCCCGTCGTTCAAGCGGGAGCTGCTGGCGACGCTGCCGTCGCTGCGCGCCTTTGCGGTCTCTCTGAGCGGCCGGCACGACCGGGCCGACGATCTCGTGCAGGACACGATGATGAAGGCCTGGGCGAAGCAGGACAGCTACCAGATGGGCACCAACATCAAGGCCTGGCTGTTCACCATCCTGCGCAACGAGTTCTACTCGCAGATGCGCAAGCGCGGCCGTGAAGTGCAGGACACCGACGGCGCCTTCACCGAGCGCATGTCCGTGCATCCGAGCCAATACGGCGTGCTCGACATGGCGGATTTCAAGAAAGCCCTCGACACGCTGCCGCCGGACCAGCGCGAAGCCATCGTGCTCATCGGCGCCTCGGGCTTTTCCTACGAGGAGGCGGCCGAGATCTGCAAATGCGCCGTCGGCACGATGAAGAGCCGCGTCAGCCGCGCCCGCACCCGGCTGCAGGACATCCTCAAGATATCCGGCGAGGCCGATTTCGGGCCAGACGCGGTGTCGTCGCAGGTCACCACGCACTCGCTGCCGTAACGGCTGCCGCTAGGCCGGTTTTCGCTGCGCCAGGGCGCGGCGGCATGCGGTCAGCAACTCGTCATCGCTGAAGGGCTTGCCGACGAACTCGGCGGTTTCGAGGGCAGTGCCCTTGAGTTCACCGGAGAACGCCGAGCACACCACGACCGCAACGCCCGCCGCCAGCAGGCGCTCGGCCATGGCGAAGGCGGCGGCATTGGGGGGCGGGTTGACGATGGCCAAATCGAACTCAGAAAGACGATCGGCCAGCGCTTCTACCTCGCTGAAATTACGGCAGAAAACAGCGGTCTGGGCGTGAGCGTCCTCAAGCACGCGCTGGATGTCCAGCGCGATGAGGAACTCCTCCTCGACGATTAAGAGACGCTCACCCGATAACACTGAAGGACCTCAAAGACCGAGGCAGATGGCGGTCGAAGCCCTGTACCGTCATTTAATAATGACACGTCGGAACGTGTGCAACTTCAACATAAGTGATGGCGTTGCGCGCCGGGCTGGTAATGATGCGGAGTTCCCGAAGGATTGAGCGTCATTCTGCCAGTTTCCACGCGACGAGTCCCCTGCGAGCAATGTCCCCTGCGTGCGATGGCCCAGTTCCGGGCGTTCACGCCGGAGGAGCTGCGATTCGTCTCGGGCTTCAAGCGCGGCGAGCTGGTGGCCGAGCCGGGCACGGTGATCCTTGCCGAGGGGGCCCACAGCGCGCAATTGTTCACCCTGCTCAGCGGCTGGGCCTTCCGTTTCAAGATGCTGGAGGACGGCCGGCGGCAGATTCTCAACTATTGCCTGCCGGGGGACCTGGTCGGCCTGCAGGGCTCGGTGATCGGCGCGATGGAGCATTCGGTCGAGGCGCTGACGCCGACGGTGCTGTGCGTCTTCCAGCGCGATCGGCTGGTCGACCTGTTCCGTCATCATCCCGGGCTCAGCTTCGATGTCACCTGGCTCGCCTCGCGCGAGGAGCGGATGCTCGACGAGAACCTGCTCAGCGTCGGCCGCCGCTCCGCGATCGAGCGGGCGGCCTATCTGGTGGCGTTCCTCTACCAGCGGGCGACCGCGATCGACCCCGCCGAGCCGAAGGGCCTGCTGATCCCCATAAGCCAGCAGCACGTGGCAGACACGCTCGGCCTGTCGATCGTTCACACCAACAAGACGCTGCGCAAGCTGATCGACCGCAAGCT
>JBIQHO010000033.1:0-17893 GCA_044508545.1 Bradyrhizobiaceae bacterium
AACGGCGGGGCCATCGCCATCGGGCACCCGGTCGGCGCGTCGGGCGCGCGCGTACTGGTGACGCTGCTGCACGAAATGCAGAAGCGTGACGCCAAGAAGGGCCTCGCCACGCTGTGCATCGGCGGCGGCATGGGCATCGCCATGTGCGTCGAGCGAAGCTGAGCGGCGGCGGACGCTTCAAAATGATATCGAATCACCGCAGTTGATTTGATGATGGATGCCCGGTCGCAAGCCGGGCATTTTATCTGGAATATCTTTCCAACGGCCGTGACGATTCCGGTTTCTCTCAGGGAGGACGACGCAATGGCACGAGTGGCACTGGTGACGGGAGGGACGCGGGGCATCGGCGGCGCGATCAGCAAGGCGCTGAAAGCGGCGGGATATACGGTCGCCGCGAGTTATGCGGGCAACGATGCTGCGGCGGAGAAGTTCAAGACGGAGACCGGCATCCCCGTCTACAAGTGGGACGTCGCCTCGTTTGAGGCCTGCACTGAGGGCGTCAGGAAGGTCGAGGCGGAATTCGGTCCCGTCGAGGTGCTCGTCAACAATGCCGGCATCACCAGGGACGGCGCTTTCCACAAGATGACGCTTGAGCAATGGAGCGCCGTCATCAACACCAATCTCGGTTCGCTGTTCAACATGACGCGGCCGGTGATCGAGGGCATGCGCGCGCGCAAGTTCGGCCGCATCATCAACATCTCCTCGATCAACGGCCAGAAAGGGCAGTTCGGCCAGGTGAACTATTCGGCGGCGAAGGCCGGCGACATCGGCTTCACCAAGGCCCTGGCGCTGGAAAACGCCAAAACCGGAATCACCGTGAACGCGATCTGCCCGGGCTACATCAACACCGAGATGGTGCAGGCGGTGCCTAAGGAGGTCGTCGAGAAAAGCATCCTGCCGCACATCCCCGCGAGCCGCCTCGGCGAGCCCGAGGAGATCGCGCGCGCCGTGGTGTTCCTCGCCTCCGACGACGCCGGGTTCATCACCGGATCGACCTTGAGCATCAATGGCGGGCAGTATCTGGCTTGAAGAAGAATAGCGCATAGTGTGGACACGCTGTTTCTTTTCCCCCTCTCCCCTTGCGGGAGCCGAGACGAGCGAAGCTCGCTCTTAGGGTGGGCGCACGTCAGCGCGGCCGGGTGAAGGGAACAGCGTCAGCGTGACAGAAGGCCCCTCATCCGACGCGGACTTCGTCCGCGCCACCTTCTCCCACAAGGGGAGAAGGAAGAGTTCATGACCTCCCGCACCGCCACGCTCGTCGGCCTCACCGCCATCCTGATGTGGTCGCTGCTCGCGGTCATGGCGGTCGCGACCGGGCGCATTCCTGCATTTCAACTGGCGGCGATGACGTTCGCGATCGGCGGCCTTTCAGGCTGCGCGAGTTGGCTGTTTCGACCCCAAGGCATCCGCGCATTGCGCCAGCCGCCGGTCGCGTGGCTCGTCGGGGTCGGCGGACTGTTCGGCTATCACGCGCTGTATTTCATAGCGCTGCGCCTGGCGCCGCCGGCGGAGGCCGGCCTTTTGAACTATCTCTGGCCGCTGCTGATCGTGCTGTTTTCGTCGTTGCTGCCGGGCGAGCGGCTGGCGCCGCATCATCTGATCGGCGCGCTTCTCGGGCTCGCCGGGACGGTGCTACTGTTCGCGGGCAACACCTCGATCGCGGTCGAGCGAACCCAGATCTGGGGGCTCGCGGCCGCGTTCATCGCGGCGTTTGTCTGGGCGGCGTATTCGGTACTGTCGCGCCGGCTGGCCTCGGTTCCAACCGACGCGGTCGCGGGCTTCTGCCTGGCGACGGCCGCGCTGGCCGCGATCGCGCATGTGCTGACGGAGCCGACGGTGTGGCCCGACAGCGGCGCGCAATGGCTCGCGATTGCCGCGCTCGGCCTCGGCCCGGTCGGCCTCGCCTTCTATGTCTGGGACATCGGCATGAAGCGTGGCGACATTCGCGTGCTGGGCGCGGCCGCTTATGCGACGCCGCTGCTCTCGACCGCGTTCCTGATACTGGCAGGGTTTGCCAAACCGGCAGCGGCGCTCGCCGGGGCGGCGGTGCTGATCGCGGGCGGCGGATTGATCGCGGCGAAGGACATGATCTGGAAATAGCGTTTTCGAGCGAAGTGGGCACCGGTTCGCGTCAAGAAAACGCGTCAAAACAAAAACCTGGAGCCGCCTTTGATCTCATTAAAGCTGGATATTCCCAATGTCCCCCCGCCGCTCACGTCTGCAATCCGGAAAAGTGCCCGCGCCGCTGCAGCCAGCCAAGCAGGATCAGGCTTGGCACCGCCGCGGCGACGCAGATCGCGAAGAACAGCGGCCATCCGGTCGCCTCGGCGACGAAACCGGCGCTTGCGGAAAGATAAGTCCGGCCGACCGCGGCCAACGCCGTGAGCAGCGCATATTGGGTCGCGGTATGCAGCGGATTGCGGCACAGCGCCGAGAGATAGGCGACGAAGATCACCGTGCCGATGGCGCTGGTGAAGTTCTCAGCCGTGATCGCGAATGCCAGCGCCCATTGATTGACGCCGACCAGCGCCAGCCAGGAGAACGACAGGTTGGCGACCGCCTGCAAAACGCCGCCGATCCACAGGCTCGCCGCCAAGGAATAGCGCCGCGCCACGAAGCCGCCGGCAAAACCGCCGATCAGCGTCGCGGCCAAGCCGACGCCCTTGACGATGGCGGCGTAGTCGTTGCGGGTGAAGCCGAGATCGATGACGAAAGGCGCGGTCATTGTGCCGGAGAACGCGTCGGTGAACTTGAACAGCACGATGAAGGCGAGTGCGGCGATCGCATCCTTGCGGCTCAGGAATTCCGAAAACGCGCCGGCCGCGGCCTGCATCACGCGCGCAAAGCCGTCCTCCCCCCGCGTCGCCTGCTCAGCGCGAACGGATTGCTCGGGCTCGGTGGCCGCCAGCGCGGTGACGGTTCCGATCAGGACCATCGCCGCCATGCTGACATAGCCCCACGTCCATGCAGAGGCGCGAACCAGTCCTGTCCCTTCGAACGCGCTGACGAGGAAGAGAGCGCCGGCGGTCGAGACCAGCATGCCGATGCGATAGGCCGCGACATAGCCTGCCATGCCGGCGGCCTGCTCGCTTTCCGGCAGGCTCTCGACGCGGAAGGCATCGACCACGATGTCCTGCGTCGCCGATGTCGCCGCCACGAGCAATGCGCCGAGCGCGACCAGCCATGGCGCCTGCACCGGATCGGTCGATCCCAGGAGCAGGATCGCCGCGATCAGGAGCAGTTGCGAGAACACGAGCCAGCCGCGGCGGCGGCCGAACCGCCGGGTCAAAAGCGGGATGTGCAGGGCATCGACCAGCGGCGCCCACAGGAACTTCAGCGTGTAGGGCGTGCCGACGAGAACAAACAGACCGATGTCGTGCAGGTCGATGCCGGATTCCTTCATCCAGATCTGCAGCGTCGAGCCCGACAGCGCCAGCGGCAGGCCGGAGGAGAAGCCGAGCAGCATCACGATAAGTACGCGCGGTTGCAGATAGACCGCGATGCTCTCGCGCCATGAGGCGCGGGGCGCGGCGTCGGATGCTTTCGGAGGGGCGGCGGCGGCGTCCGGAGCGGTCATGTCGCAGTGCTAGCAGATTCTGCTCCTTTCCCTCGCCCCTTCTTTCTACTCCCCCGCCTGGATTTTCGGGGCGAGTTGCGGCGGAAACAGCTCCGGTGCGCCGGACCTGACGACCCGCGGCGTTTCCGCTGCGGCCTCGTCCTTGCTGAAGTCGAGTTCCTCGATTCGGGTCGCGCGCTTGCTGATCTTGCCGGCCGAGATCAGCACCTGCCTGACGTCCTCGCTGACCTGATCGAAATGGCTGCCGAGCTTGCTGACGCGGTCGCGCAGCCGCTCGACGTCGCCCATCATGTTCATGACCTCGACCCGGACCTTGTCGGCGGCATCGCGCATCCGCGCGTCCTTGAGAAGCTGCTGCATCACCTGGATCGCCAGCATCAGGAGCGACGGCGACACCAGCACGATCCGGGCGCGATAGGCTTTCTGGATCACGTCGTCGAAGGCGTCGTAGATCTCGGCATAGACCGACTCCGACGGCACGAACATCAGCGCGTTGTCCTGGGTCTCGCCCGGGATCAGGTATTTGCCGGCGATGTCGGCGACGTGTTTCATAACGTCGGCGCGCAGCCGCTGGCTTGCGAACTTCCTTTCGTCGTCGCTGCGGGCGTCGTGCAATGCCGTCATCGCCTCCAGCGGGAATTTCGCGTCGATGCAGAGCGGCCGCTGATCGGGGAGGAAGATCACGCAGTCCGGCCGCTTGCCGTTGGACAGCGTGTACTGGAAGGCAAACGAATCCTTCGGCATGCCGTCCTGCACGATCGCTTCCATCCGCGCCTGACCGAATGCGCCGCGCGACTGCTTGTTGGCGAGCACATCGCGTAGCGTGGTCACCTGCGTCGTCAGTTCGGTCAGGTTCTGGTGCGCGTTGTCGATGATTCCGAGCCGTTCGTGCAGCACCCGCAGGCTTTCCATGGTGCTGCGCGTGGTCTGCTCCATCGACTGCCCGACCCGGTGGGTGACCGAGTCGAGACGATCACTGACCGCCCGCGCCATCTCCGCCTGCCGCCCGGCGAGCGCTTTGCCCATGGCGTCGACGCGACCGGTCATCTCGGCCTGCGTGCGCATCATGTCGATAAGACGTTCCTCCAGCTCGTCAGCGCGGCTCGCCTGTGCCACCGCCATATCGGCTCCACGGCGGCCCGACCTTGCGATCACAATCGCGATGACCAGCAGCAGCAACAGCGCCAGCGCGCCGAAGCCGATCAGCACGGCAGCGGTCCGCACTGGCACATCGCCCAGCATGAAAAGGATGTCGTTCATCCGCTCTTTTTACCCGATTCGCCGGCTGGCGCGAACGAAGAGAGAACATTTTAGGTTAATGAAAGCTCGTTTTTTATTGCTGATGAATGGTGGATGGCCGCGGCCGCCACGGATTGACCCCGGCAGACCGGCGGACTACATCGCCCGGCATGGCCATTCGCGAAATAATCATTCTGCCGGACAAGCAGTTGCGGCTTGTGTCCAGGCCGATCGAAAAAGTCACGCCGGAAATCCGCAAGCTCGCCGACGACATGTTCGAGACCATGTACGACGCGCCGGGCATCGGACTGGCCGGCATCCAGATCGCGCAGCCCGTCCGCATCATCACCATGGACCTCGCCAGGCGCGACGAGGACGGCGAACTTAACCCGCGACCGCGGGTCTTCATCAACCCGGAGATCCTCTCGGCGTCCGAGGAACTCTCGGTTTATGAAGAGGGCTGCCTGTCGATCCCCGAATATTACGAGGAGGTTGAACGGCCGGCGCGGGTGCGGATCCGCTTCACCGACCTCGACGGCAACGTGCGCGAGGAGGATGCCGAAGGCATTTTCGCCACCTGCATCCAGCACGAGATCGATCATCTCAACGGCGTGCTGTTTGTCGATTATCTCTCCAAGCTCAAACGCGACCGCGTGTTGAAGAAGTTCACCAAGGCTGCGAAGCTCGCCGGGAAATAGAGCGGGTTATCGCCGCGTAAGAATTCAGAAAATGCCGCTTCGCCTGATCTTCATGGGCACGCCCGGTTTCGCGGTGCCGACGCTCGCCGCGCTTGCGGCCCATGGCCATGAGGTCGCGGCTGTCTACACCCGAGAGGCGAGGCCGGCGGGCCGCGGCATGAAGCTGCAGCCGAGCCCGGTTGAGCGGGAAGCGCAGCGCCTCGGCATTGCCATGCTGACGCCGAAAACGCTGAAGACGCCGGAAGCACTCGAACAGTTCCGCTCGCATGGCGCGGACGCCGCGGTGGTCGTCGCCTACGGCATGATCCTGCCGCAACCGATCCTCGATGCGCCCAAATATGGCTGCTACAATCTGCATGCCTCGCTGCTGCCGCGCTGGCGCGGCGCCGCGCCGATCAACCGCGCCATCATGGCCGGCGATCTTGAGAGCGGCGTCATGGTCATGAAGATGGACGCCGGCCTCGATACCGGCGACGTCGCCATGGCCGAGCGGATCAGCGTGACCGACGCGATGACGGCGTCGGACCTCCATGACGCGCTGGCGCCGCTTGGGGCTGATCTCATGGTGCGTGCGATGGCCGCGCTGGCGCGGGGCGAACTGCCGCTGACGAAGCAAAGCGACGAAGGCGTCACCTACGCCGCGAAGATCGACAAGGCGGAAGCGCGGATCGACTGGAACAGGCCTGCGCGCGACGTGCTGCGACATATTCACGGCCTGTCGCCGTTTCCGGGCGGATGGTGCAAGATGCCGCTCGACGGCGAACAGGGGCGCGTGAAGATCCTGCGCTGTGAAATAACCAAGGGGGCGGGCGAACCCGGCGAATTGCTTGACGATCGGCTGACGATCGCATGCAAGGTCGGTGCGATCCGCGTTCTTGAATTGCAGCGCGCCGGAAAACCGCCGATGAAGGCCGATGCCTTTCTGAACGGCACGGCGCTTCAGCCGCCGATGCGGTTCAGCTAGGCTGTCATGCCGCGCTACAAGCTCACCATCGAATATGACGGCGGCCCGTTCTGCGGCTGGCAGTACCAGGACAACGGTCCCTCGGTGCAGGGCGCGCTGGAAGCGGCGGTGAAGGCGATCTGCGGCGACGACGTACGCGTGCATGGCGCGGGCCGCACCGATGCCGGCGTCCACGCGCTGGCGCAGGTGGCGCATTGCGACATCGCCAAGCCCTTCGCGCCGGACCGGCTGCGCGACGGGCTCAATGCCCATCTGCGCCCGCATCCGATCGGGGTGCTCGAAGCCGAGATCGTGCCTGATACCTTCGAGGCGCGCTTCTCGGCGCTCAGGCGGCATTACGTCTATCGCATCGCCAACCGCCGCGCGAACCTCGCCATCGATGTCGGCCGCGTCTGGCGCGTGGCCCGGCCGCTCGACGCGGAGGCGATGCACGCGGCGGCGCAGCGGCTGATCGGCAAGCACGACTTCACGACGTTTCGCGACACCGAATGCCAGGCCAAATCGCCGGAGAAGACGCTCGATCAGCTCGACGTTGTCAGGAACGGCGACAACGTTGCCATCATCACTTCGGCACGCTCGTTCCTGCACAGCCAGGTGCGCTCGATGGTGGGATCACTGGTGTGGGTCGGGCATGGCCGCTGGAGCGCCGACGATCTGGCGAGCGCACTGGCGGCGTGCCGCCGCGAAGCCTGCGGTCCCGTCGCCCCGCCCGACGGACTATATCTGGTGCGGGTGGATTATTGAGTAATTATATGGATGGAAACGTATCAGCGGTACCGCGAACCCTCTCTCCCATGGGATACAGTTAGGGTGAGGGGGTAAGACTTCTCGCGTTTGAAAACCCCTCACCCGGAACTACGTGCCGACCTCACCCCGCGGGGGGAAGGTGAAGAGGATCGCCATTCCGATTCCATCAAGCCGTGAACGACTCTAGGAACGAATTCGGTCCAGCGTTTCCCAGAACAGGCTCTCGCCGTCCTTTACGTTGGCGGTCCAGTCCTGATGCGCGAGGTCGTTGGCGTCGTCGGTGATGAACTTGAACGCACGCCACGGCAGGCTATGACGCCCGCAGACCTGCGCGATCGCAAACAATTCCATGTCGACGACGTCGATCCTGTTCTCGATCAGCCAGGGGTCCGACGTGGTGACGAAGCTGTCGCCGGTGCCGCAGACGACGCCGGCCTGACCCGACGTCAAAAGATCGAGCTCCGGCGCGAACGGCGTGCGTCCGCGCGGCGCCAGCGGCATCGCCATCATGTCGCGCTGGACCACGCCGGACACCTCCACCAGACCTTGCAGCGTCTCGTTGATCTTTCCAGCGGTGCCGTAATTGACGACCAGCGACGGGCGCAGCGTCAGCAGTGCAAGCACCGTTGCGCCGGCCGCATTGATCTTGCCGACGCCGGTATAGATCACCCTGACGCCGTCGGGCGCGCGCGCCTTGTCGAGCTCGTCGTCGATGGCGGTGAGCACGAGGATTTCGCCGCTCATGCGAAATAGCGATCCAGCACGCTGCGATAGATTCGCGTCAGCTTGTCGAGATCGGCCACCGGCGTGCGCTCGTCGATCTGGTGCATGGTCTGGCCGACAAGGCCGAATTCGATCACCGGGCAATAATCCTTGATGAAACGCGCGTCCGACGTGCCGCCGCCGGTGTTCAGCTCAGGCCTGCGGCCGGTCACCTCCTCGACCGCCGCGACCACGAGATCGGTGAACGGGCCCGGTCTGGTCACGAATACGTCGGCATTCGAAGGCTCCCAGACGATCCGGGTCCGCATGCGATTGCCCGCGGCCTTGGCGACCCGCGCCTCGATCAGCGCGCGCAGCGATTCCTGGTTGTGATGGTCGTTGAAGCGGATGTTGAACTTCGCCCGCGCCTGCCCGGGAATCACGTTCGTTGCGGGATTGCCGACATCGACCGAGGTGAACTCCAGATTCGAAGGCTGGAACTGGGCGCTGCCCTGGTCCAGCGGCTCGCTGACCAGCGCGGTGATCAGCGCGGCGATATCCGGGATCGGATTCGCCGCGCGATGCGGATAGGCGACATGACCCTGCACGCCGTCGACAACCAGCGTGCCGGACTGCGAGCCCCGGCGGCCGATCTTGATGCAGTCGCCAAGCTCCGCGACATTGCTGGGCTCGCCGAGCACACAGTGGTCGAATTTTTCGCCGCGCGCCGCCGCCCATTGCATCAGCTTGACGGTGCCGTTGACGGCGACGTCCTCCTCGTCGCCGGTGATCAGGAACGAGATCAAGCCTTTGCCGTCATGCCCCGGCTGGCCGCCATGCGCCGCCAGATAGTCCAGCGCGGCGGCGACGCTGCAGGCGATTCCGCCCTTCATGTCCACCGCGCCGCGCCCGTAGAGGAAGCCGTCTTTGATGTCACCGGAAAACGCGCCATGGGTCCACGCCGACTCCTCGCCCGGAGGCACGACGTCGGTATGGCCGGCGAACGCGATATGGGGACCGCTCGTGCCGATGCGGGCATAGAGATTGTCGATGTCGGCTGTGCCCGATTCGCTGAAGGTGAGCCGGTGCACCTCGAACCCGGCCGCCTTGAGCAGCGTCTCCAGCACGCCGAGCGCGCCGGCATCCGCGGGCGTCACCGACCGGCAACGGACGAGATCGCGGGCGATGGAGAGCGCGTCGGCGGCCATAGGTGGTCCGTTATTGATGGAGCATGATCTCATCCGAAAACCGGTTCCCACTTTGCGCTAACGCGGCCCTTCGGGTCGGGATCATGCTCTAGTGGTCCGCTTCTAACATTTGCACTCCGTTGCGGCAGGAATTCTTGCAAATGTTAAAATCAAAGGACCACTAGCAACTATTAAGTTTCTAGTGGAGTTCTGAATTTGACATTCGCTCGCCGGATTTGCTGCAACGCAGGTAGCGAATGTCAAATTCACTCCACTAGTCCCGCAACAGTTCGTTGATGCCGGTCTTGGAGCGGGTGCGCTCGTCGACGCGCTTGACGATGACCGCGCAGGCGGTGGACGGACCGGGCTGGCCGTTCTTGAGCGGCTTGCCCGGCAGCGCGCCCGGTACCACCACGGCGTATTCCGGCACTTCACCCATGAAGACCTCGCCGGTTTCCCGGTCGACGATCTTGGTGGATGCGCCGAGGAACACGCCCATCGACAGCACCGCGCCCTTGCGCACGATCACGCCCTCCGCCACTTCCGAGCGCGCGCCGATGAAGCAATCGTCCTCGATGATGACCGGCCCGGCCTGCAGCGGCTCCAGCACGCCGCCGATGCCCGCGCCGCCAGAGATGTGCACGCGCTTGCCGATCTGGGCGCAGGAGCCGACTGTGCACCAGGTATCAACCATCGTGCTTTCGTCGACATAGGCGCCGAGGTTGACGAACGACGGCATCAGCACCGCGTTCTTCGCGATGAAAGCCGAGCGGCGCACGATCGCGCCGGGCACGGCCCGGAAGCCGGCGTCGCGAAACCGCTTCTCGTCCCAGCCCTCGAATTTCGACGGCACCTTGTCCCACCATGCGGCCTTGCCGGGTCCGCCGGGGATCGTCGTCATGTCGTTGAGGCGGAACGACAGCAGCACGGCCTTCTTGAGCCACTGGTTGACGGTCCACTTGCCGTCCGCCGCGCGCTCGGCGACACGGACCTCGCCCTTGTCGAGCAGGCCGAGCGCCTGATCCACCGCGTCGCGAACCTCGCCCTTGGTCGCGGGAGTGACGGTGTCGCGAGCCTCGAAGGCGGCATTGATGGCGGACTCAAGGGAAGCGAGAGACATCGGATTTCCTGTGGCTCACTGCATGTACAGCTGTCTAAGCGGTGTTCTCTTGGACCGGAACGGACCTGTCAAGCCGAGCGGGTCGTCAGCCCCGCCAGAAACCCGGCCAGATCGTCGGTGACGTGATCGACGTGCGCCGCGCCGCGCCCCTCCATCTCCCAGTCCTCGCGCACGACCTCCCGGGTGCCGTCCGGCACGACCAGAACGGTGGTCATGCCGAGTTGATGCGGGACGGCGAGGTTGCGCGCCAGATCCTCGAACATCGCCGCCCTTGCGGCATCGACGTGGTGCCGTTCGAGAAAGCGGCGATAGGTCTGCGGCGACGGCTTCGGCTCCAACTCGGCCGCGATGATGTCGAACACCGCCTCGAAGTGGTGGCCGAAGCCGAGCCGCTCCAGCACCTTGCCGGCATGAGCGGTCGAGCCGTTGGTCAGGATCAGCTTGCGGCCGGGCAGTCTTTCGAGCGCAACGCCCATCGCCGGATCAGGTTCGAGCGGCGAATGGTCGATCTGATGGACGTAAGCGAGATAATCGTCGGCGGAAACGCCGTGCTCGGTCATCATGCCGCGCATGCTGGTGCCGAAGCGCTTGTAGTAATCCTTCTGGATGCGCCGGGCCTCGATCGGATCGACATCGAGAAACTGTCCGATGTACTCGCCGATCCTCGCGTCGACCTGCTGCCAAAGGTTGACGTGATGAGGGTACAGCGTGTTGTCGAGATCGAACACCCAGGTGTCGACGTGGCCGAAGCCGCGTTGCAATCGTCGCGCGTCGGTCACTTGTGGATCAGCGTCCCTGTGCCCTGATCGGTGAAGAGTTCGAGCAGCACCGCATGGGGGGTCTTGCCGTCGATGATGACGACGCCGCCGACGCCCTGTTCGAGCGCGTAGATGCAGGTTTCGACTTTCGGAATCATGCCGCCCGAGATGGTGCTGTCGGCGATCAGCTTGCGCGCGTCGCTGATCGACAGATCCGGAATCAGGGTCTTCGACTTGTCGAGCACGCCGGGAACATCGGTCAGCAGCAGCAGACGCTTGGCCTTCAGCGCGCCGGCGACCGCGCCCGCGAAGATGTCGGCATTGACGTTGAGGGTCTGGCCACCTTTTGCTGTGGCCAGCGGCGCCAGAACCGGAATCAGTTCGTGGCCGATCAACTGGTTCAGCAGCGTCAGGTCGACGTTATCGGGCTCGCCGACGAAACCGAGATCGACGACCTTCTCGATGTTCGAATCCGGATCGGCCATGGTCCGCGTCGCCTTCGAGGCGGTGACCATGTTGCCGTCCTTGCCGCAGAGCCCGACCGCCTTGCCGCCGGCTTCGTTGATGTAGCCGACCAGTTGCTTGTTGATCGAACCGGCCAGCACCATCTCGACGATCTCGATGGTCGCCGCGTCGGTAATGCGCAGGCCGGCGGCGAACTCCGACTTGATGCCGAGCCGTTGCAACATGGTGGCGATCTGCGGGCCGCCGCCATGCACCACCACCGGGTTGATGGCGGTCTGCTCCAGAAGCACGATATCGCGGGCGAACCGCCGGGCGACATCCTCCGAGCCCATGGCATGGCCGCCGTATTTGATGACGATGGTTTCCTCGTCATATTGCTGCATATGCGGCAGCGCCTCGGACAGGATGCGAGCCTGATCGAGCGGGCTGATTTTGGAGGCATCGGACATGAAGCGGGTCTCTTGGCCGGCGGGATGAGCGTTACCCATTCCACTAGCCGATTGGCGGCATGACCGCAAAGCCGCCGGCTCGCTTTCCGTTGTCAGGGACGGGCCGTGGCGCGCGGCCATACGGCGGCGATCGCGAGCAAGAACCAGCTCAGGATCATCAGCGTTCCTCCTGACGGCGCGGCCATCGGGAAAAGCCGGTGTTTGAGGAATTGCAGCACCGTCAGGTCGGTGCTGAACAGGGTCGCGCCCGCGACAAAGCCGCCGGCGGCGACAAGGCCGAGACCCGGGCGAATGATCTGCCGATCGACCAGAAGCGCCGCTAAAATCGCGGCGGGGGCGTGAAACAGCAGCATCGAAGATGCCGACAGGACAAGCGTGCCGCCTGTCGTCACGTGAGCGGCCACGGCTCCAAGGATGACTCCGGCGCCGCCCATCAACCCAGCCGCAAGAACGGTGATCCGAAACCAGGCAAAATGCGTCATCGCTGATGTTCTCCGATCAGGCGGGCCATGGCGGCGCGCAACTCCGGCATCCCGGCTCCCGTGCGCGAGGAGGTGACCAGCACGTCCGGGAACGCCGCGGGATGTCTGGCGAGCAGCGTTCTGGTCGCCTCGACGCGCTCCGCCAATTCAGCGGCCTTCACCTCGTCGGCCTTGGTCAGCACCACCTGGTAGCTGACCGCGGACCTGTCGAGCGTGGTCAGGATGTCCTGGTCGGTATCCTTGATGCCATGGCGGGAGTCGATCAACACGTAGACGCGCGCAAGGCTGGCGCGGCCGAGCAGGAACTTGTGGATCAGCGAGGTCCACGACGCGATCCTGGCTTTCGGCGCCGATGCGAAGCCATAGCCCGGCATGTCGACCAGACGGACATCGGCGCCTTTCGGCCCCTCGAAGAAGATCAGCTCCTGGGTGCGGCCGGGAGTGCGGGAAGTCCGGGCCAGCGCGCTGCGGCCGGTCAGCGCGTTGATCAGGCTGGACTTGCCGACGTTGGAGCGTCCGGCGAATGCGACCTCGACGCCGGCCATCGGCGGCAGCGTTTCGATCGACGGCGAGGCCCAGATGAATTGCCAGTCGCCGGCAAACAGCTTCCGGCCCCGCTCCATCAGTTCCGCATCGGTGGCCGTTGTCATGCGAGGGCTTTCAGAGGAGTCGTTCCCGAGCTTGCGACCGAATCGATCTTGCCGGTTCTGCCCCGCGCGAAGCAATCCGGCGTGGCGCAGCCCGGTCTAGGACTGCTTCGTCGTTGTCGGGACGACGCTGCGCATCGCCCTCGAGCTTCGCGCGACGGCGACCATGACGACGACTCTATGTCGTCTTCGCCGGCTTGTCGGGGGATTTGCGGCGGAAGGTAGACCTCACGTTGTTGAACAGCTCCACCTTCACGCCATTGCGTCGCATGATGAAGCTCTGCTGGATCACCGACAGCGTGTTGTTCCAGGCCCAGTAGATCACGAGGCCGGCCGGGAACGCCGCGAGCATGAAGGTGAAGATCACCGGCATCCAGTCGAAGATGATCTTCTGGGTCGGGTCCGGCGGCGTCGGGTTCAGCTTCATCTGGAACCACATCGTGATACCCATGATGATCGGCCACGCGCCGATCGCCAGATACGGGCCGAGCAACGGCACCGCCGAGGGATCGTAGGGCAGCAACCCGAACAGGTTGAAGACGTGGGTCGGATCGGGCGCGGACAGGTCCTTGATCCAGGCGAAGAACGGCGCGTGACGCATTTCGATGGTCACGAACAGCACCTTGTAGAGCGAGAAGAACACCGGAATCTGCAAGACAACCGGAAGACAGCCCGAGATCGGGTTGATCTTCTCCTTCTTGTAGATTTCCATCATCTCCTGCTGCAGCTTCATCTTGTCGTCGGGGAAGCGCTCTTTCAGCGCATTGATCTGCGGCTGGACCGCCTTCATCTTGGCCATCGAGGCATAGGACTTGTTGGCGAGCGGGAAGAAGATCAGCTTGACCAGCACCGTCACGACCAGGATCGCGATGCCGAAATTGCCGAAGACGTGGAAGAAGAAATCCAGCGCCAGGAACATCGGCTTGGTGATGAAGTAGAACCAGCCCCAGTCGATCAGCAGGTCGAAGTGGTTGAGGTCGAGCTGCTTGTTGTAGCCGCCAAGCTGCACAAACGGGAAATTGATGCCGACGACGCTGGCTTCCTTGGCGCCGGCGAACAGGCGCGTGTTTGCCGAACCGGTGCCGCCGGCCGGGATGGTCTGGGCGTCCTCCAGATAGTCGGTCTGATAGGTCCTGACCTTGCCGACCTCATTGGACGAGAAGCGGGCCTGCAATCGCGCGCTGGTGTCGGGCAACAACGCCGAGGCCCAGTATTTGTCCGTGATGCCGAGCCAGCCGTTGGTGACATTGAAGGTCACCGATTTGACCTCGTCGATCTTCTTGTAGGTATATTCCTGCAGCTTCTGGTCGCCGAGAAAGCCGATAAGACCTTCATGCAGAATGTAGTAGCCGGAAACGGGCGGCGTGCCGTGCCGTGAAATCAGCCCGAACGGGTACAACGTCACCGGCGCATTGCCGGCGTTCGTGACGTCGTCCTTGATCGTGAACAGGTAGTGGTCGTCCACCGCGACGGTGCGGCGGAAGGTCAGCCCTTCGCCATTGTCATACTTCAACGTGACGGGGGTGGACTGCGTCAGCGCGCCCGATCCTTCCTGCTGCCACACCGTGTTCTGGTCCGGCAGCTTCACGGTCGATCCGGCGGCCGGGACCCAGCCGAATTCGGCATAATAAGGATTGGCTGTGCCTGAGGGCGAAAACAGCTCGATCGCAGGCGAGGCGGGATCGACCGTCTCGCGGAACTTGGTCAGTAAAAGATCGTCGATGCGCGCGCCCTTCAGCGAAAGGCTTCCACTCAGGCGAGGGGTGTCGATTTTGATGCGCGGCGCGGCAGCGATGGCGACGTCGCGGCTGACCGCCGTGGACTCCCCTGCGGCGTGATCAGGGGCGGCCGCATTTTTCGCCGGCTCGGTCTGGGACTTGGTGGTCTCGCTTTGCGCCTGCTGCGCGGCGCGATCCCTTTCCATCTGCGGGATGTTGTAGAAATACTGCCAGGCGATCAGGACGAGGCCCGACAGAACGATGGCGATGATGGTGTTGCGGTTGTCAGACATCGTTCAGGGTCTCGTCATCCGGTTCGGGTTGCAGCTCGGTTCGCCGTTGATACCGCCGATCGTGACGCCGCGATCATCCTGGGTGCTGGCGATCGAGGCGACGGAACGCCGAGCGCAGGTCATCGAGCATGACGGCAAAACCGCGGTCGAGCGCAGCACGGCGGCCGATTACCACATAATCGCTGTGCGGTCGCATGGATAAGGCACCCACGCGCTTCACCAATTCGCGAAGCCTGCGGCGGATACGGTTTCGCTCGGTCGCGGTGCCGTTCTTTTTGGTCACCGTGAAGCCGATCCTGATCGGGCCGCCATCGTCGCGGCGGCGATTTTGCACCACGAAGGCGGGTGTGCTCACCCGGAGCCCATTGGCAACGGCGAGGAAATCCGCCCGCTGCCTCAACCGGTCCATGATGAAATCTCGGAGAGATTCGCTCAGGCGCTCAGGCGCTTGCGGCCGCGTGCGCGCCGCGCGGCAAGAACCTTGCGGCCGCCGGTCGTCGCCAGACGGGCGCGAAAGCCGTGACGGCGCTTGCGCACCAGTTTGCTGGGTTGATAAGTCCGTTTCACGGGGATCTCCGCTGACCGGGCAAGTCGCCTGATATTGAGGTTGAGCCCGGGAATGCCGACCCGAGCCAGGCCGATTTCGGCCCGAACGAGCCGCCCCGGTTGAAAACCGGGCCATCGCGGACAGTTGGCGCGGCTTATAAGGGAGCGGCCTCTTTTCGTCAATCTTGCCCTGTAGCGTTTCCCTGCGCCGGCGGAATTGGCCAAATCCCGCATCGGGTCTATATTGTCGATATTATTGAGCGTTTCGGCGGTTTTTCCGGCCGGTTCGGGATAAAGGGCGGAATCACTGTCAGTTTGCCGCAGGTCTGCGGAGGGCAGCCGTGTCACAGGCGATTGAACAACTCCGGGTTCGGGCAGCGCGCTTGTCATTGCGCGGCCGGCTCGGACTGTCCGGCAAGCTCCTGCTGCTGACGATCCCGCTGGTGATGATTGCTGAAATCCTGATCTACGTCCCCGCGATCGCCAACTTCCGGATGAACCGGCTCAACGACCGGCTCGCGGCCGCGAACACGGCCGCGCTGGTGCTCGACGCGGCCCCGTCGGGCACTGTGCCCGATTCGCTCGCACGGCAAATTCTCGGCAGCATCGGGGCGCGGGCCGTCGCCATCAAGATGGGCCAGCAGCGCCGCCTGCTCGCCAGCGCGGATCTGCCGGCAGCGATCGACCATGACATCGACATCCGCACCATGACACCGTGGTCGGCCATCATGGGTTCGTTCGAAACCATGCTGGAGAGCGGCAACCAGGCGATCCGCATCATCGGGCCTGGACCGCGCGGTGCGCAGTTCATCGAAGTCGTTACCGACGAGGAGCCGTTGCGCCAGTCGATGTACCGTTTTTCGCGCAACCTGTTGCTGGTTTCGCTGGCGATTGCGGTTCTCACCGCGGCCTTGGTCTATCTGGCGCTGCACTATCTGTTCGTTCGCCCGATGCGGCGCCTGACCGCGAATCTCGTGGGCTTCCACCAAAATCCGGAGAGTTCGGCGCGGATTATCGTGCCGTCGCAGCGCGGCGACGAAATCGGCGTCGCCGAGCGTGAGTTGTCCGACATGCAGCGTGACCTCGTGTCGATGCTGCATCAGAAAAGCCGGCTCGCGGCGCTCGGCCTCGCGGTCTCGAAAATCAATCACGATCTCCGCAATCTGCTGGCGTCCTCGCAGTTGTTGTCCGATCAACTCGCCAGCGTGCCCGATCCGCGGGTGCAGCGGTTCGCGCCGAAGCTGATGCGCTCGCTGGAGCGCGCCATCGCGTTCTGCCAGTCGACACTATCTTACGGTCGCGCGCAGGAAGCCGCGCCTGACCGGCGGAAAATAGCGATCGAGCCTGTCGTCAACGAGGTGCGCGAGTCGGCGGGGCTTGCGGCGGAAGGCTCGATCACCTGGATCAATGCGATCGAGCGCGGACTCACCATCGACGCCGATCCGGATCAGCTTTTCCGTATCCTGCTCAATCTGGTGCGTAATGCGGCGCAGGCGCTGGAAAGTCAGCCGCACGATGCCGTGGCCCGGCAGATCAGGATCACCGGCCGCCGCGAGGGTTCGGTGACGATCATCGAGGTCTCCGATACCGGACCTGGCGTGCCGCAACAGGCGCGCAATCATCTGTTCGAGGCCTTCCAGGGATCGGCGCGTCCGGGCGGCAGCGGCCTCGGACTTGCGATCGCGGCGGAACTGGTGCGCGCGCATGGCGGCGAAGTCAATCTGGTGGAAGGCACCATCGGTGCGACGTTCCGGGTCGCGATTCCCGATCGCCCGGTGGAGTTGCAGACCATTCGCAACGAACGCGCTCGCGCATAGAACTGAATTCGAGCGCGGGGCGCACTTTGTGTACCAGGATTTAGCCCTTCCTGTCATAAGGTTAGCAGTCGTGTCGCTCTCGTTCGTTATCAGGCGATTCCGGCGGTTTCCCGCCATTTGAGCAATGTCGGTGCAGCGGTGCCGCTTGCAAAGCCGGACGGGAGCCGTTAGCTATGGCCCGCTTTCGAGACGCCTGTCTCCGAACGCAGTTGCTGTTCGCCACTCGCGATTTCCGCGACAAACGCGCCCGTAGCTCAGCTGGATAGAGCACCAGACTACGAATCTGGGGGTCAGGAGTTCGAATCTCTTCGGGCGCGCCACTTCGGTACAAAACTGCGAACGCCAACGGCCGCCGGATTGCGGGATTTCAGGCGGGCTTGCACCGCATCGAAAAGCTCGCGGTCGATCAGCGGCGGCACGGCCATGATCGCGACGTCGCTTTCGTCCTTCTTCACGCGGGCCTCGTGCGAGCGGGTGTTGAACC
>JBIQHO010000034.1:0-17864 GCA_044508545.1 Bradyrhizobiaceae bacterium
CCCGGCCGGACGACATCCCCCGCCATGCGCTGGCGCGCGTGTTCGCAGCCTCGGCCGCGATCGATACGTTGCTGATCGGCACCGGCACAGAAGTCTGGCTTGCACCTGACGAACTGCGCCAGGCCCTGCGCCGCGTGAGCGTCGGAGTGGACACCATGCTGACCGGAGCGGCGATCCGGACCTACAACATCATGTTGGGCGAGCGGCGCCGGGTCGCGGCGGCGCTGATAGCCGTTCCATGACAACCGCGAGGTCGAGGCAGCGCCTGACGGCGCTGATAGCCGTTCCGTGACAAGCGCGATGGCGAGGCGGTGCCCGACGGTCCTGCGCGTGACGTTATGAGCGGCGGGGCATCTGAAAGTTCGTCCGCTGCGTTCTGCGCGGAGCTTGTCCGCAACCAGGATTTCGAAAGCTATGCGGCAACGCTGTTCGCGCCGCTGCGTTGCCGCCGTGCGCTGCTGGCCCTTTATGCTTTCAACGTCGAGATTGCCAAAATCAGGCAGCAGATCACCCAGCCGCTGGCCGGTGAAGTCCGTTTGCAATGGTGGACGGATGTCCTTTCAGGCGAGGGCCACGGCGGTGTCGAGGGCAATCCGGTCGCCGCCGAACTGTTGCCCGCGGTTCGTGACCATGGCCTGCCGGTCGAACGTCTGTCCCGGCTGATCGAGGCGCATCAGTTCGACCTCTACAACGATCCGATGCCGGACATGGCGGCGCTCGAACAATATTTCGACGATACCTCATGCGCTGTGTTTTCGCTCGCCGCTCGCGTCGTCGGGCACGAATCCGATGCGATGGATCATCTGGCGCGCGACGCCGGGCTTGCGCACGGCATCGCGCAGGTGATCGCGCGGCTGGGTTTTGATGCGTCAAGGCGGCAGTCGTTCGTGCCGTTGCAATTGCTGGAACGGCATGGCGTCGATCCGGAGCAGGTGTTTGCGGGTCAGGACACGCCGGCGCTTCGCGCAGCCCTCCGCGAACTGGCGGACGGCGCGCGGTCGCATCTGGGCAAGGCGATGGCCATGCTGCCGGAATTGCCGCCGGAACCGCGCGCTGTCTATCTCCCGCTCGCAATGGTGCGCCGTGCGTTGAACGATCCGGCGCGCGCAAGTCACAATCCCTTCGTGCCGCAGCCTGCATCGCGGCTGCGCATTCTGTGGACGTTGTGGCGAGCCTCGCACGCGAGGCCGTTTCGCGGCTGATGGATCAGGACGGTAGCGCCTGGTCGGTCGAAGCAAAGTTGAAGCGGTCGCGCAGGTTTTTCCGGCTCTCCAGAATACCGCGGAAAAATTCACGGTCCGCGGGGCTCGCGATCAGCGGCTCGATCAGATCGATCTGGTTCATCGCAATGAGCTGGAGGATTTCCGTGCGCACTTTACCGCTTGCATCACGCGGCAGGCGGGGAACGATCTGGATGTGCTCCGGCGGTTTCGGGTCGCCCGCCGAGGCGAGGGCCGAGCGCAACTGCGCTTCCAGTCCGGGCAGATCGGCTTCCACAAAGGCGTAAAGCCCGACGCCGCTGCGGCGATCCGCGAAGGCGACGATGGCCGCGTCGCGCACGTCGCTGTTTTCGCAGATGCGCATGATCAGCACCGGGGCGTCGTTGACGAGACGACGGCCGCCGCCTTCGCGGTCGGTGAAGCTGAACAGCCCGCGCGTAACGGCCTGATACACCTTTTTGCCGGTCATCAGCCAGGTGCGCGCGATAACCGACTTGCGTGCAAGCATCTTGCGCTCGCGCGGCGTCAGGGCTTCCGGCGCATAAGTGCGCTTGTGTTTCAGGAGATGCCGCAGGTCTTCGTAAGCGGCGAGACGAAACAGCGGCGAGCGGCGCGTGAAGCAGGCGGCTAACTGGAAGTCGGTGAGGTAAGCGCGGCCGTCGCTGCCGCGCAGCCAGTTCTGTTCCTTGGCGAGATCGTTGTGGCAGATGCCGGCGCGGTGCAGCTTGCGCAGCGCCGCCTTGGCGGAGCGGAAGTAGGCGACGTCGCCATGGGGCCTGGCAAGATGCAGTGCCACGCCGTCGATGAAGCCGCGCACCAGCGAGCGGCGGCCACTCCACAACAGCTTGGGTCCGACGCAGAGATCGCGCGCAAGCCTCAATGCCCTGCGTTCGCGCTCGAACAGATGCCGCGCGACAAGATATGACCACCACGGCACCTCATCGAGCCGTCGCAGCACGGCGTCGACTTCGCCGGAGTCCGTCCGGAAACGTCCGCGCTCCACGGTCGAGAACACGTCGCGTTTCAGCAGGACTCCTTCGGTCCAGGTCGTGGACAGCAATGCGGCGTCCTGTTTCGGAAGGGACATGAATGATCCTATAATGCGGCGTTGTACTATGCCGCCGCTGCCGGATGAAGCGCATCCGTAATCCAGCGGTCGAGATCCGACAGCGCGCGGGCACAGATCGCCTGTTTTTTCGCTATCGTCTTTTCGTTGCCGCGCAGCCGCGCGCCGTCCGGCTTCTTGGTCGGCGGATTGGTGAGTGGCGGAAACAATCCGAAGTTGATGTTCATCGGCTGAAACGAGCGCGGTCCGGCGTCGATGGTCTCGATGTGGCCCCCGGTGATATGGCCGAGCAGCGCGCCGAGCGCCGTGGTGGGCGGCGGAGCCGAAAGCATCCGCGCGCGCGCGTCGGACGCGGCATGGAGGCCGGCGATCAGCCCGATTGCCGCGGATTCGACGTAGCCTTCGCACCCCGTCATTTGCCCGGCGAAGCGCAGCCGCGGCTCGGCGCGCAAGCGCAACTGTGAGTCGAGCAGTTTCGGCGAGTTCAGGAAGGTGTTGCGGTGCAGACCGCCGAGGCGGGCGAACTCCGCGTTCTCAAGACCCGGAATGGTGCGGAAGATGCGTGTCTGCGCGCCGTGCTTCAGCTTGGTCTGGAATCCGACGATGTTGTAAAGCGTGCCGAGCTTGTTGTCCTGCCGCAACTGCACAATGGCGTAGGGCTTCACCGTGGGATCGTGCGGGTTGGTCAGCCCGACCGGCTTCATCGGGCCGTGACGCAACGTTTCGCGGCCGCGCGCCGCCATCACCTCGATCGGCAGGCAGCCGTCGAAATAGGGCGTGTCAGACTCCCACTCCTTGAAGTCGACCTTCTCGCCCTCGATCAGCGCGTCCACGAAGGCGTGGTACTGCGCCTCAGTCATCGGGCAATTGATGTAATCGGCGCCGCTGCCGCCCGGACCGGCCTTGTCATAGCGCGACTGGAACCAGGCCTTCGACATGTCGATGGAGTCGCGATGGACGATTGGCGCGATTGCGTCGAAAAACGCGAGCGCGGATTCGTCAGTCAGCGCGCGGATCGCGTCGGCGAGGGGAGCCGAGGTGAGGGGACCGGTGGCGATGATGACGTTGCGCCAGTCCGCAGGCGGAAGGCCACCGACTTCGCCGCGGTCGATTTCGATCAGCGGGTGATCGTCGAGGGCTTTGGTCACGGCGGACGAAAAGCCGTCACGGTCCACCGCGAGCGCGCCGCCGGCCGGCACCTGATTGGCGTTGGCGCAGCGCATGATCAGCGATCCCAGCCGGCGCATCTCGGCATGAAGCAGTCCGACCGCGTTGTTCGATGCATCATCGGAGCGGAACGAATTGGAGCAGACGAGTTCCGCCAGGCCGTCGGTCCGGTGCGCCGCGGTCATGCGCAGTGGCCGCATTTCGTGCAGCACGACCCGAACGCCGTGTCTTGCTATTTGCCAGGCGGCCTCGGAGCCGGCGAGGCCACCACCGACAATGTGGACGGCGGCGCGGGTCGGGTCGATTTGTGTCATGGGCGAAGAGGTAGCGCCTTTTTCGAGCCAGGGAAATCTGCGTTTGCCTGTAACGGCCGACGAGACGGCGGCATCCCACGCTTTTCAATCCGTGTGCAATGCTGGTGCTACAATTAGCGGTGGCACAAGCCCCGCTGCGCCTTCCACGACGTGCAAAGGCTGCCTCGATCGCGATCGAGGCAGCCTCGCGAGAGGGTTTTCTTCAATCCGCACTATCGAAATATCGGTGCTTGCGTCCGTAAGGCGGGAACAGGACAGACGGGAAGTCCGCCGCGTAGCGCTTTTCCCTTTCCATTTCGGGAACTTCGTGTGCTGACGACGTCAAAGGGCTCTCGATCGCCTTGCGATAGAGGTGCCACGTCGCATGACCGAGCAATGGCATTACGATGGTAAGGCCGAGGAAGAAGGGGATCGACCCGATCACCAGCAGGATCGCGACGATCAAGCCCCATTCCGCGGCCGCGAGGGGATTCTTCGCGACCACGCGCATCGACGTCAGCATGGCGTCGGCCATGTCGGCGTGCTGATGAAGCATCAGCGGAAACGACACGATGCTGATGCAAAGAGCGACCGCCGCGAACAGGAATCCGACGCCGCAGCCGACCACGATCAGGCGCCAGCCCTCAGAGGTGGTAAAGACCCGCGCGAGAAAATCGGGAATGACCGATGCCGGGGCATTGCCGAAGGTGGAGACGTAAATTGCGTGCGCCGTTGCCACCCAGACAAAGAAAATAACAAGCAGCAGCCCGCCCAGTCCGAGCATCGAGCCGAGCGAAGGCGCACGCAGTACGCGGAACGCGTGCCAGGCGGATGCCTCCATGCCGAGTTCGCGCCGATAGCTCAGTTCATAAAGTCCGAGCGCCGCAAATGGCCCGATCAGGGCGAAGCCGGCGGCGAGGGGAAACAGCAACGGCAGGACCGAATAGCCGAGCACCATTCGGGCCAGCACGATTCCGAGTACGGGGTAGATCACGCAAAGAACGATGGCGTGGCTCGGGACCGCCTTGAAGTCTTCCCAGCCCAGCCGCAACGCGTCGATAAGATCGGAAAAATTGATGTGACGGACCACGGGTCTGTCTGCACCTGTCGTTCCCGATCGTACAGGTGACATGCCGTCTACAGGATAAGAGGTGGCCATATTCGTTGTCTCCCATTGCGGGCCGATCCTCGAGCCGGAAGGCGCGAGTTCGCCCTTCGGAAACGATCACGATCAAGCCCGGACGCGGGAGCAAGGAACCGGGTCTTGCCGCGACCTATTCTGCAACTCTAATTCCGATCCTTGATTTTCGTTGCTCATGGTTCAGTGAATTTAATGTCGCGGGCCAGCGCCGCACCGCGGCGCCACCGCGGCTTTAGACCGCCCGGAAACGGCTGTTCGGGGACAAAATGCGATCTGCGGGTGGCGAGCGGGAACACTGAGCCGGAGGCGGGCATTGCCGCATTTGGCAAGCCCCAGTCAGGCGGTTACTCTTTTCGTGACTGGAGGCGAGTTCCGTATCGGATCGATCTGCGTACGAGATCTGCACAAGACATGAAGCTATTGGGAGCTGCACGATGAGTATATTCGGAAAGATCATGGGCGCCATCTTTGGCACGCACGCGGAAGCGGCAACGCCGGCGCCTGAGGCAGGCGGTGGCGTTGCACCCTCGTCAGGTGGCGCCCCCGCGGGCGGCAGCGTGGATGTCGCGGCCATCCTCGATAAGGCTGTCGCGGCCAAAAAGGAAAAGCTGGAATGGCGGACGTCGATCGTGGACCTCATGAAGGCGCTCAATGTCGATTCCAGCCTGAGTGCCCGCAAGGAACTGGCGAAGGATCTGAAATATCCTGGCGACACCAACGATTCAGCGGCGATGAACATCTGGCTGCACAAGCAGATGATGGCTCAACTCGCGGCCAACGGCGGCAAGCTGCCGCCGGACATCGGAAAGCATTAGTCCTGTAGCTGCATTCACCGGCGCGGTTTTTTATAGCGGCTTCGACCGAACCAAGTCCTCGGGCCTGCCCCGAGGATGGATACCCGTTGGCGTGAAGAAAACGCGTCAAAATAATAGTCTGGAACGTCGCCTCTGATTGAATCGACCCCGCAGGCCTCAAACCACGCGGTCGGCTTCTTCCGGACGCTTGTCGAGATAGTCGGCCACGAATCCGCAGCCGGCGACCACCTTGAGGCCCTCGGTCCGGATCAGCGCCAGCGCGCCCTTCACCAGCGCCGAGGCGATGCCGCGTCCGCGCAACTCGCGCGGCGTTTCGGTATGGGTGATGACGACGATACCCGGCGCGAGGCGGTAGTTCGCGAAAGCAACGCCGCCTTCGACTTCCAGTTCAAAGCGGCTCAGGGCTTTGTTGTCGTAGACCGCAGCCATGTTGCGTGTGGCGCTCAAATCTTTTCGCGCGCATCCTCACAAATTCGCCCTCAGCAGGTCGGCGTAATCCGGATGCTTCTCGATCCAGTCCTTCACGAAGGGGCACTGAGCGCTGGCCCGGAAGCGATCGGCGCGCACCTGATCCAGTGCGCCCTGCACGAGTTCCGAGGCTACGCCCTTGTCTCTGAGTTCGGGCGGAACCTGGGTGTGGGTGAACACGATGATCCCGTCCAGGAACCGGTAGTAGACTGCGGCGACATGCCCGTCCACTTCGAGTTCGTAGCGATGCTTTGCCATGTTGTTGACGACTTCGGACATTTTCGCAGCCTTTATAGTTCTTGGGCCTGTAAGCTATTAATTTTATGCCTGAAAGCAACATTTCCGAATTTTGGCGGGTCCGTCGTTGTTGGCGTCGCGGATGTCGCCGAATGCGGCGGGGATGGGGCTGCTCTTTAGGGCAGGCCAGCCTGAGGCGCAACCCGCCGATATGTCGATGCCAAAGGCTCCGACGGTGGGGTTTGAACTGATCCGCCTGCTGTGTCCCGGCGCGGGTTGCCATCCGGCCCGCGGTCGCGCTGGACAAGAGGGCGGCGGGATGCCATCAAATCAAGCGTTGATGCCCTTTTCCGCGACGGACCCTGCCATGAAGCAGTTTTTTCTCAAACTCTTTACCTGGTGGAATAGCCAGACCTTCGGCACGCAACTCTGGACGTGGCGCTTTGGCGAACCGGTCGGCGAGGACAGCCAGGGCAACTGCTATTACCGGACACGCGGCGGGAAGATTGATCCGACGCTCGGCTTCGAGCGGCGCTGGGTAGTCTACAATGGCTATACGGAAGCCAGCCGCATTCCGCCGGAGTGGCACGGCTGGATTCATCACATCGTCGATGTTCCGCCGACCCAAGAGGATTATCGGCCGCGCGACTGGCAGAAGCCGCATGTGCCCAACATGACCGGGACGCTGGCAGCCTATCGCCCGTCCGGCTCGACGCTTGTGAGCGGCCGCCGCCCCAAGGCGACCGGTGATTACCAACCCTGGACGCCGGGGCAATAGAAACGTCGCTTGGCGACGTCGACGCCTGCCCATATCAACCGTCCCGCCGCCCGCGTCGTGGCTGATGAACGCCGCGCGCTATCCATGCGGCTGTCGCGGCTATAACGGCTTTCGCGGAACGTCGCGCGCGCGGGCCATATATCAGCGCCTGCTTGCCGCGAAAATGCCGCTGCCGAGATAATTGTCCTTGGTGCTGGAAATTGCGACGCTTCCGCCCATCTCGCCAACCGGACTGTTCGGGCCCTGGAAAAAGCTGCCTTGCAGCGCCATGGTGCGGCCGTCACTATTGATATTGGTACTGTTGATCGTGCCGCCGAAATTGCGCGGGTCGGTGTTGAAGTTCACGGTGCCGGCGTAGTTGGTGTGGTCGAGACCGGTCACGTTTACCGTGCCATTCCGCGCACCGAAATCGACGGCGTTGGAGAAGCCGCCGGCGACGAAGCCCGCGCTGTTCACGGTGGCGACGACGTGGCCGGTGTAGGTTGCGGTGCCTGTCGTTGGCACGTCACCGGGGCTGCCGACCGGCCGGCCGGCAACCCAGGTGCCCAGGATTGCTTCGTTGAACGCGTGGGTATCGGCATCGCTCGCATTGATCGCCCAGAAACCCCAGCGCGTGTAGTCGCACTGACACGGCGTCAGGTTGGGAATTGAGATGGGGGCGACCTGGTTCGCGACATTGTCGGAAGCAAGCACGCCGATAACCGACTTGCCGTTGACGATGGAGTGTTCGGGCGTGACCGCATAGAAATTGTGGTCGTCGGGGTAACCACTGTAAGCCGGACCGGCCGATCCTGTCGATCCGAACTGCAGCAGCGCGTGAATACTATGCGCGAGTTGCGTGAACGGATTCGCCGGATCATAGGCGTATATGTCCAGATTGCCCTGAACGCGATTGTTGGCCGCATCGAGGTTGATCGCCGCCGTGCCGGTAATGGGGCGTGAGTCGGGCGTCTGAGAATTCGTATTGTTCAGGTTTACGACATCCAGTCCCCCAACGTACCCGGTCAGCGTTGTTGAAGGTCGCGGGTTGTTGTCGATGGGCGGGGGCTGGCTGTTGTTGTCCGTTGGTGGATTGTTGTTGCCGCCCGTCGGTCGATCCTGTGCGATCTCCTGCAGCGCAGTCGCCTGGCTGGATGTCTGGATCGATTGCGTGAAGGCCGACGCGATCGCGTTGATCTGTCCAATAATGGTGGGCGGAGTGGGCGTAGGCGGAGCACCCGATCCGGCCACCAGTCCATCGGGCGATCCGGTTGCCCTGTGCTCGGCGGCCGCGATGTTGGCCGCCGATGCCGCGCCCCGGCGCGCGCCGCCGGTTTGACCGCTTGCACTCTGAAAGAGCGCGATCTGCCGCTGAACGAATCCCGGCGGCGGCAG
The DNA here is from genome assembly GCA_044508545.1 of Bradyrhizobiaceae bacterium. GTDB lineage: Bacteria > Pseudomonadota > Alphaproteobacteria > Rhizobiales > Xanthobacteraceae > Nitrobacter. The sequence continues at coordinate 8,560 of JBIQHO010000034.1, forward strand.
GCCGGGCGGAGTCGGTGGACCGCCCGATTGGGTTTGGGTGAATTCGCCCGCGCCCAGCGTCACGGTCTGGCCCCCGGATTGCACGGTCATCCGGCCGTAGCCGGCATAGATGCCGCCCTTGCCGTCGGTTATCATCACGCCGCCGCGAATGCCGATCAAAGCCGACGCGGTCTTGATCTCGGCGTCACCATTGTGGCTGATCTGGCCGCCGACGAAACGCAGCGCTCCCTTTCCGAGCGTCGCCGCCAGCTTGCCGGTGTTGGCGCTGGGATCATAGACGTATTCATCGATCGTAAGGTCGCTGTTCGGACCGATGGTCATCGAGGTCTTGTCGAGGAACAGCAATTGCACCGAGCCGCTGGACTTGGTCTGGATGCGCTCCTTGTGGGCGATCGACTGGCCGATGACGATCGTCTTCAGATTGGCGGTTGCGGCCGGATTGACCGCCGACGCCGTGCCGACCTGTTGGGCCTGCGCCGTCGCGCCGCAGAGCGCCAGCACAGCCGTCGTTATCGCAAACTGAAGCGCCCCCGTCCGGCTCATGGCAATTCCCCGAAACGCAAAACTGAAAGGCAAGTATAGCCTCGAATATAGAACTGAACACCTCGAATGCGCCAACCCCGGTGGTTTACCGAAATACCGCTGCCGATTCGAATGATTCAGTCTGTTGCTCCAAATCCACTCCCATTCGGGATGATCCGCGTAAATGGAGAGGGCGCTCGTCGACCGACTTGTCGGCGCGCCCGTCGCCCTTCCCCCGCCGCAATCGCCGTGTTAACCGGGCGCCTGCGAGCGGCTTGGAGCCTTTAAATTTCTGTACAATGTTCCGGCCCTGATTCGAGCCAGACGAAGCCGCGCAAGATGTTCCGAACCATTGTCATAGCCGGTTGTGCGGCTTTCGTTGTCGCCCTCCTGAGCGCGGCAGCGTCGCCCGTGCGAGCGCAGATCGGAAATATTTTTTCGGATCCCGTGCCGCGTCCGCCAGCCTCCATTCCGCGCGGGCAGGGGGCACCCGATGATGATGAGGAAGACGTGCCGGACCTGCCGCGGCAGGGCCGCGTGCTGCCGGCGCCGCTGAATCCGGGGCAGGGCGTTGCGCCGCCGGGACCGGTGCAGAGTCAGCCGCTGCCGCCGCCCGGCACCACAGTGGTTCCTCAGAACGCGCCCGCTGGAGTCGCGGTCGCGCCGCCTTCGTCCAATCCGACGCCAGCCCAGCCCCCGCCGCGCTCGGCTCCGCCCGCGCCGGCCACGCTGCAACCGGGCGATGAGGTCGTCACCGAACCGCCGGCTCAAAAGGTCATCAACAAGAAGGCGGTCTTTTCCGGCCTCGACAAGATCACGGGCCGGATCATCCACTTCGACGAGGAGGTCGGAGAGACCGTGCAATTCGGCGCGTTGCGGGTGAAGACCGATGCCTGCTACACGCGCCCGGCGACCGAAGCCGCAAACATCGACGCCTTCGTGGAGGTCGACGAGATCACACTTCAGGGCGAGGTGAAGCGGATTTTCTCCGGCTGGATGTTCGCGGCGAGCCCCGGCCTGCATGGCGTCGAGCACCCGGTCTACGACGTCTGGCTGACCGACTGCAAGGATCCCGAAACGACGGTTGTCAACGCGCAGCCGGATCCGCCGAAACCGCCGCCGCCCGCCAAGCGAACGCCGCGACAATCCACCCGCCAGCCGCGTCAGCCGACGTCGCCCCCGCCGCAACCGGCGCCACCTCCGCCGCCCCAGCAGCAACCATCAAGCAATCCGTTCTTCCCGCCGTTCGGGCGATAAGCCTTGGAGTCTTTTCGTCTCTGAGGGAGTCAAGGGGGAATGTGGCGCGACCCTTCGGGGGCGGGTCATGCTCCAGAGCATGCTCAAACAAAAAGATCTGTTTCAACAGCGTTGAATCAGACTCGCCGCTCATCTTTTTGTTGAGCATGATCTTTTCGAAGGCCGGTTTCCACTTTCGGGATCATGCTCTAAACGCCGATATTGTCGATCAGGCGCGTTGTTCCGATTTTTGCCGCGACCAGGAGGCGGACCGGACCGTCCTTTATCGAGCGGATCGGAGCCAGCGTCTCAGCATGGCGCGCCTCGAAATACTCCAGATCGAAGCCTGCATCACCGATCGTTCTCGCCCCGTCGGCTATGATGGCTCCGAGATCGTCGCCGTTCCGCAAACGCCTGGCGGCATCCTTCATGGTGCGATGGAGCGTCGGTGCGACGGCGCGCTGTTCGGCCGACAGGTAGACGTTGCGCGACGACATTGCGAGCCCGTCGCGTTCGCGCACGATCGGAACCCCGATCACCTTCACGCCGAGATCGAGATCGGCGCTCATTCGCGTCACGACCTTGAGTTGCTGATAGTCCTTCTGTCCGAACAGGGCGACATCGGGCCGGCATTGCGCGAACAGCTTGCCGACCACGGTCGCGACGCCACCGAAAAAATGCGGCCTGAAACGGTCTTCAAGACCTGCCAGCGCCGGCCCTTCGGTCAGTATCCGGCTCGCGAATCCCGGCGGGTACATCGTGCTGACGCCGGGATTCCAGACCAGGTCGACACGCGCCTGCGTTAGCTTGGCGATGTCGGCTTTCCAGGACCGGGGGTACGATCCGAAATCCTCGTGTGGCGCGAACTGGGCTGGGTTGACGAAAATCGAGACCACAACCTTTGACGCGCGTCGTTTTGCCTGATGCACGAGCGCCAAGTGACCGTCGTGAAGCGCGCCCATGGTCGGCACCAAAGCGACGGTTGTCCGGCGCGCGCGCAGAGTCTCCATGGCGCGGCGCAGCGAGGGTAGGGTGCGGACAACAGCGGGGGGGCGTGGCATTGCGGTTCGGTACGACTTTTTGCCTTATACGTCATGCCTATATGACATATATCTCGACAATGGTGGGAAGACTTTCGGCAAGCTGACAACGTCACTCTCGTTGAAAGTGTTTCAAAAAACCGCAGCAGCATCAATTCATTCACTCCGCCGGCGTGTATTGAATCATCCGTGGTTTGCGCCACATTGTGGGTTTAATTTTCTTGCGAGTCTCGATGTCCCGCGATCCGCTGCCGCCAAAATATCCTGCTGATCCGTCCACGAGCCGGAGTACGCCGCTCGGCGGGAATGCACCGCTGCCTGACGTCAAGCCGTCGACCGCGTCCGATATTGCTGCATTCGTCGCCAAGGCGCGCGAGATGTCGCCTTATGCGGCCGGCAGTCGCGGCAGGCTGATGTTCGCCCTCGACGCGACCATGAGCCGGCAGCCGACATGGGACATGGCCTGCGCTCTCCAGGCCGACATGTTTCGCGAAGCCGCCGCGATCGGCAGCCTCGACATCCGCCTGATCTACTATCGCGGGCTCGACGAATGCCGGTCCAGCGGCTGGATATCCGACAGCAAGAAGCTGGCAAGGTTGATGAGCGCCATCGATTGCCGAAGCGGCGACACTCAAATCGGCAAGGTTCTTTCGCATGCGCGCAGCGAAGCGGTGGCGTCGGGCATCAAGGCTGTCGTATTCGTCGGCGACGCAATGGAGGAATCGGCCGACGATCTCTGCGCGACGGCCGGCCAGTTGGGGCTGCTGAAGATTCCCGTGTTCATGTTCCAGGAAGGACATGATGCGACCGCCGAGAAGTCGTTTCGCGATATCGCGCGGCTGACCGGCGGCGCCTGGTGCCGGTTCGATCCCGGCGCCGCAGCCCAGTTGCGTGAATTGCTTCGGGCGGCCGCGGCCTATGCCGCGGGCGGCCGGGATGCGCTGCGGCGGCTGTCGACCACCAGCGCGACCCTGCTTCTGGGGCAGATGAAGCTGGCGCCATGATGCCTCCGGCGTGTTGTATGCCGCCGTAACCGCTGCGAACAATCGCTTTCGCCAGTTGCTCCAACATACTATTTATCCGCCATGCCGACTCTGATCTTGGGCCTCGTCGCCTTTCTTTTCCTATATTTGCTGCTTCAAATACTTCGGGCGGCGAACCCGGCCGTGCTTGCGCGGGGAATCAGGCTTGCGGGCGGCATTATCGCGCTCGCGGTGGCTGCCTTCGTCGGCACCAAGGGAGAGGTGGTGATCGCGCTGCCGCTCGGGATTTTCGGCGCCACGCTGCTGGGCTGGTCGCCGTCCCTCGCGTCGTTTTTCGGCAGGCTTTTCGGCTCGGGCACACAGAGTGCAAAGGGGCAAACGTCCCAGGTGCGCTCGCAGTTTCTCGACATGGTCCTGGATCACGACAGCGGTCGTCTCGGCGGATGGATCCTTGTCGGACCCGACGCGGGCCGCTCGCTCGATGATTTCGACCTGCCGCAACTCGTCGCAATGATGACGAGCTTCGATGCCGAGAGTTGTGCGTTACTTGAAAGTTATCTGGACCGCCGGTTTCCCGCCTGGCGTCAGAACGCGCAGGGCGATCCGGCAGGGGGGCGACGTCACGCGCCGGCGGGCGGTAAAATGACGGACGAGGAGGCCTACCAGATCCTTGGCTTGCAGCCGGGGGCGAGCGGGGACGACATCCGGCGCGCGCATCGAGGGCTCATGAAGAAACTGCATCCCGACCAGGGGGGGTCGACGTATCTGGCGGCCCGTGTAAACGAGGCCAAGGATACCTTGCTTCGCACTCATCGCAGCTAACTCCAACGCCACCAAACGCTACACAACTGCGAGTTGCTTCTATCCGTCTCCGCCGACGTCCCGTGTCGTCCGCCGTTGTCCGGCGTCGTTGATCGTTGCGGTCACTCTATCCGCGAATTCTTGACGAGTGGTTTGCGTGGCCTGGGTTCGGGTGCATTTTCGAACGAAGCGCCTCCGCAACGCTAGATAGAGCATTTTCGAGCGAAGTGGATACCGGTTCGCGTCAAGAAAACGCGTCAAATCAAAATCATAGAGCCCCGCTTCGGATTCCATCAGAAGCCGAAAGGCTCTATCCCCTTATCGCACCGGTTCACGCGACGAGGGAACGAAGCATCACGCACGCAAGATTTTAGCGTCTTTCAACGAGGCGTCTTTCAACGAAATGGCCGGGCAGGGGCCGGCCACGCTTGCTCAAAACGCTGGACGTCGATGCGGATGGCGCGATCAGTTCTTGATCGTGATGCAGGGCAGTTCCGAGCGCTTCAGGGTGCGGCATACGGCTTCGGCCTGATCGCGGTCGAGGCCGGCGAAGCGGGCGCGGTACAGCTTCTTGTTGCCCTTGCCGACAGGCTCGGTGAAAGGATCGGCCTTGCCGAGCATACCGCGGGCGCGGCCTCGTGCTGCGTCGAGACGGTCGCGCGCCTCGCCCTCTGTTTCCAGCGCGCCGACCTGTATGATCCAGCCTGAATGCGCCGCCGCCACAGGCTTGATCGCGCCATTCTGCTGAACCGCCTGCGGTTGAGCGGTCCACGACTGAACCTTGGGCGCCGTATCCGCATACGCCATCGCCCGCGATGTCGAGGCGGGAAGACTTGAGGCCGGGAGTACGCCCAGGATGCCTTGCCCGGTGCCGAAGTTGGCGGGCTGCGGCGGCATGTTGGCCCGCGCCACCACAGAGCCCGAGGTTTCCGGCGCCGTGTCGCGAGCGGCTGCGGCGTTGCCGGCGACCGGCGGCACCGATGACGCCGGTTCGGCCGAGGCCAGCTTGACCGATCCGGCCCTGACCTGGACCGTCTTCACCCGCACCGGTTTCATCGGTTCGGTAGAGCCGGGAACGGCGTCGATCGGCTGGGTCGCGATGACGCCGCTCGTCAGGGGAGCTGGCTCGGGCCTGATGCGTTTCGGCGGCAGCGCGGCGGTCGAGGCTGTTATCAGCGTGCGAGCCAGATGGGCGGGACGTTCGGGCGGCAGCGCGACCGCTTCGGGCGGAGCCGACGCGGCCTGAATGGCGCCATCGACCTGAGCCATGTCGGTGGGCCGCGAGCGTGCCTGGTCCTCGGCGACCCGCGCATTGGCGTCGGCGGTGTTGCTCTCGGTGATGGCGGCGACTGTCCGCCGCGTTGCCGCCTTGTCGAGATTTTCGGCCAGCAGGCTGCGCATTGTCGCATCGCGCGCGCCGCTGCTGCGACCTCCCAGGACGACGCCGACCAGATGGCGGTTGCCACGCTTGAGATTGGTGACGAGGTTGAAGCCGGACGCCCGGATGTATCCCGTCTTGATGCCGTCGACGCCATCGACGCTGCCGAGCAGATGGTTATGGCCGCGAATGGTGCGGCCGCGGAAAGTGAACGAGGTCGTCGCGAAGTAGCGATAATAGCGCGGGAAGCGGTCCTGCAGCGCCCGGCCGAGCGTTGCCTGATCGCGCGCGGTGGTGACCTGATCGTCGTCGGGAAGGCCGGAGGCGTTGCGATACACCGTGCGAGTCATGCCGAGGGCGCGCGCCTTCCGCGTCATCATCCTGGCGAAGTCACTCTCGTCGCCGCCGATCGCCTCGGCGATGACGACCGCCGCATCGTTGGCGGATTTCGTCACCAGCCCCTTGATCGCGTCTTCGGTGCGGATGGTCTGACCCGGCCTCAGACCGAGTTTCGTGGGATCCTGCGCCGCCGCGTGGGCAGAGACCGGCATCTCGGTGTCGAGACTCATTTTCCCCGAATCCAGCCGCTCGAACAGCAGATAGAGCGTCATCATTTTCGTCAGCGATGCCGGATGGCGAAGGCTGTCGGGATTTGTGGATGAGAGCGTCTCGCCGGAATTGGCATCAACGATGATGGAAGCGAAACGCGGATTGTAGCTTTGCCTTGCCTCGGGTTGAGCGTGATGGCGATGGTGACGGGCGCGGCGTGCGTCGGCGTGATCGGTTGTAAATAAGAGGACGGCGGCGATCGATGCCAGTCCGACTGCGCCAGCTCGCATGACGCGTGCGGAAGCCAAGGTTGTGCGAAGCATGAACGTCCCCGTCCCCATTTTTTCGACTTTAGTCACTGGTTCGTGAGGCAAAATTGTGCCCGACGGTCTGATCTGAACGTTCAGCGCGAACCGGTCTCAAAGGCGAGGTGGCAGATCAGGTTGCCGTTCTGGCTAAGAGCCTGGTTCAACGGTGTTTTTTTGATCGTCCACCGGAACGCCCAGGAATACCGGAATTCAGCCTAGGGGGGCGGAGTTTCCAAAAGGTTAAGCAACCCTTGATGGCCTCTGTCGGATTTGCGTCGAATCGTAATTGTGCATCGCACAAAAATAGTTGCTTTTATTGTGCGCTGCATTATATCTGATGCCGACAGGCCGGATGACCGGCTCCGAATACTTAACCCGTAAGGAACCCAATCATGATGAAGATCGAAGAAGTTCAGCAGCACGGAAAAGAGCAACTGGACGCGGTTGTCGCGGCGGCTGGCAGTTTCCAGAAAGGCGTCCAGGCGATCGCGCTTGCGTTCGGCGACTACACGCGGAAGTCGTTTGAAGACGGCAACGCATTTACCGAGAAACTCGCCGGCGTCAGATCGCTGGATAAGGTCGTCGAGGCGCAGGCGGAATATGCCACGAAGGCCTACGAGACGTTCGTCGCGGAGTCGCAAAAGATCGGCGAACTCTACGCCGATCTCGCCAAGCAGACCTACAAGCCGTTCGAGGATTTCGCAGCGAAGTTCGTTCCGACGGCCCGCTGAAATCGCAGGAATACCCTCAAAAGAAAAAGCCCGGCCACACCGGCCGGGCTTTTTTTGAATCGTGGCGTATGCGCTACCTCGCGATGCGGAGTTGCGAGAGGGACGCGCCGATCTGTCCGAATGCGCCGGCGATGCCGCTTGCCGAGGTCGTCGGAAAGAAGCCGTCGGTGGCGCAGTTCCTCAGAACGGTCGATTCAGGGTCGCCATCAGTATTGACCTGGATGGTGAATATCTTTGTCGTGCTGGTCGTGTCGCTCTTGATGTTTTGGCAAAGCGTCGCCTGCCGGTCGTCAACGTCGGAAGACCAATGGCTGCCGTCACCATACCAGCGATCCTTCGTATTCATGCCGTCCGAGAGCAAAATTATCGCATCCGTATACTTGTATTTTGGATCCTTGGCCGGCGCCGGGAAGGGAACGGTGGGTTGCAGCATCATCCACGCCATCTGCATGGCGATGGCCTGATTGGTGGCGCCGTTCGCCGTGAGATTGTTGATCTTGCCTTTTAGCGTTGTGTCATCGGATGAATCGTCCGCTTCCGTGGCTTTGAAGGCGGACGTCATCTGAAGGATCGATGACGGACAGGAGCTGTAGTTCTGGGCGAGATAAAGCGAGGTGGGCGCGCTCGCATCCGGCGCAGCCTTGGTCGTGTCATAGACATCGCTGCTACCGGGTTTCGATGAAGGACCGCGGTCGGTTACGCAGCCTTTCCATTTGCTGACGCCGCTGGAGGTCCACTTCTTACCGGCCGCCAGACACGCGCTTTTTGTGTGCTTGGACGATTTGCTGCAACTGCCGTAATCGTCGTCCCAATCCAGCCATGCCTCGGCCTTGTTAGCGGTGCCGACATTGATCATCTGATTGAACGGGATGATCGAGATATACACGTCGTCTTCGGCCGTAGCCGACGCCTTGAGAGTTTTGATCAATCCGATGGCCGCCGTCTTCATTGCGGCGAGCTTGCCCGCGCTGTCCATCGACCCCGTGACGTCCAGCGCCATGGCCACGCGGAGTTTGGTGTTGCCCCAGGTCGAGGTGGAACTGGTGCCGAAGTTGAGTTGATTGTAGCCCAGGACCTTCATGAAATCGGTCTGCACGTTTCCCGATCCGGTCAGAACAACGGTCGCCGGCACGTTGTTCGAGTAGGGCGTGTACACGGCGTCCACCGTGATGCCCCGCGCCTCCTTGCTGTGGTAAAGGGCATTGAAATATTTTCGAGCTGCTTCGGTGACCTGCTCCGCTGTCAGGGCCGGGGTCGCCGCATTGGCATCCTTGGCGACCATCAAGGCTGCCGAATCCATCGCCGCCTGCATCGACGAGCGCGCCGCATTCGCCCGCGAATAATCGACGGCGACGCCGACGAAGCCGAGTATCGGCAGGAGGGCGATCGCAAAAATTGGTGCGATATTACCTCGACGGTCCCGACTGAAAGAGACGGCCGAACTGCTAATCCGTTTGCGAATTGACGTACCAGACATGGCTGTCACCGATCCCGTTGGTTCCAGCCGGCATTTCGGGCCGGAGGGCTAAACGGGTGGTAAAGTTGTCCTGAGAAAGCAGGTAAATAGCCGCACAAATTGCGCGGACAGGCTGGAAGATCGCCGTCGTCGTCAACGGAGTTCAAAGCGCCATATCGGATATTTCCGCATGCCGGCAGGACCCCGTTAACCGTGCCCCGCGATGCCGACGTGTTTCTGCCTTGATTTGCGATCTTGCGGTCGGGCGAATACGGACCCATACTTGAGAAATCCGGACTTG
>JBIQHO010000457.1:0-2309 GCA_044508545.1 Bradyrhizobiaceae bacterium
TCGCCGAAATAGGAGGCCGCATAGGAGAACATTTCGCGCGCGCGCTCGGCGTCGCGCTTGATCGTCGAATTCGGGATACCCTGGAGGTAATAGCGTCCCAGCGCGACGAACGCGTTGGCGACCACCGCGGCCTGCGGCGCCGAGGGGCTGTCCTCGGCATGGGCATTGGCGATACGGCTGAAGTACTCGAAGGCGCGCTGGTCGTCCTGCGTGACGCCGTCGCCATTCGCGTACATCCGCCCCAGCCGCCACTGGGCGATGGGATGTCCGCCTTCGGCGGCGTATTGCAGCGCCGTCAGCGAGGTACTCTGGGGAACCGCCTTCTTCAGCGCCTGAACGCTGGCGAGAGGCGCGGCGGCCACGGGAAGCGCCGCCGCCGTGGCGGCGTCAGGCTGCCCGGCCACGGTTCCGTCAAAGGCAGATGCCGGCACGCTGGCGCAAACCGCACCCCACGCCAACACAACAAAAACTCTGCTCCTAGACGTCCACATGACGCAATTTCTCGTACACCCTGCCGGCTGCCGGTCCGATCTGCTGGGCATATTTCCTGAGTTCAACAGATGTATGGTTGGTCACGCGGCGCTGCCAATTGGTCTTTCGTTCGGTGCGTCCGCCGCCGGTCAAATTTGCGTCAACCCGGGCGACAATCACGTCGCAGAGTCCGACAGGCTGACGCCCGGCCAATCCCGCGGCGGCATGAAACAAGCGACGGTCCACACAATGCCGACGGGCCGTCGCATGACGGTTCATCAGCCTGCTTCTCCTACCCGTCCTGACCATCGCCGACCTGTTCAGCGGCTTTTTTTGATCGGATCGCTCCAGGCGAGGGAATTTCCCTAAGCCCAGATGAGCGTCCGCCTTCAGCCGACATTGGAATAATTCACGAAGTGGTGTGGCTAAATAGCGGCGTCCGCAAGAGCCACCTGTTGACACGGTTAAATGTCCCCATCGGTGTTGCGCGCTGGCCACAAGGGTGGCCGCCCGGCAACCATCGTCCGGTCGGCCCTTCGATCGTAAACGGGTACCGCCTGACTACGGCACCGCTTCGTCTCTTACATATTGAGCACGCGGCCGTAAGCGTCGAGCACGGCCTCCTTCATCATCTCCGACAGCGTCGGATGCGGGAAGATGGTGTGCATCAGCTCTTCCTCGGTGGTTTCGAGGTTCATCGCCACCACGTAGCCCTGGATCAACTCGGTGACCTCCGCGCCGATCATATGCGCGCCCAGTAGCTGGCCGGTTGTCTTGTCGAAGATCACCTTCACCAGCCCCTGATCCTCGCCGAGCGCGATGGCCTTGCCGTTGCCGGCGAACGGGAAGCGGCCGACGCGGATGTCCCTGCCCGCTTCCTTCGCCTTCGCCTCGGTCAATCCGACGGAGGCAATCTGCGGGTGGCAATAGGTGCAGCCCGGGATCAGCAGCTTGTCCATCGGGTGGGGCTTCAGCCCCTTGATCGCCTCAATGCAGATGACCCCCTCGTGCTCGGCCTTGTGCGCCAGCATCGGCGGCCCCGCGACGTCCCCGATCGCGTAGATGCCGGGCACGCTGGTCCTGCCGTAACCGTCGATCACGATGCAGCCGCGCTCGGTCTTCACGCCGAGCTTCTCGAGGCCAAGGTTCTCGATATTGCCGACCACGCCGACCGCCGAAATCACCCGCTCGAACTCGGCGGTGACCGGCTTGCCCTTGCCATCGTCGATGGTGGCGACGACGCTGTCGGCCTTCCTGTCGAGCTTCGTGACCTTGGTTGAGGTCATGATCCTGATGCCCTGCTTCTCGAACTGCTTGCGGGCAAGGCCGGCGATCTCGGCATCCTCGACGGGAAGAATCTGCGGCAGCACCTCGACGACCGTGACCTCCGCACCCATGGTGCGGAAGAACGAGGCGAACTCGATGCCGATCGCGCCGGAGCCGACGACGAGCAGCGACTTCGGCATGCGATCGGGCACCATCGCCTCGAAGTAGGTCCACACCAGCTTCTTGTCGCCCTCCAGCCCCGGCAGGGCGCGCGGCCGCGCACCGGTGGCGACGATGATGTGCTTGGCCTGATAGCTGCCCGCGCCCAGCACGCCTTTCGGCGAATCGGCGCTGCCCGCCTTCACCGTGATCTTGCCGGGCGCGTCGATCGACGCCTCGCCCCAGATCACGGCGACCTTGTTCTTCTTCATCAGGAAGCCGACGCCCTCGTTGAGGCGCTTCGAAACTCCGCGCGAGCGTTGCACCACCGCCTTCGGATCATAGCTCACCTTCTCCGCCGACAGGCCGTAATCCTTGGCGTGCTGCATGTAATGATAGATTTCCGCCGAGCG
>JBIQHO010000458.1:0-2308 GCA_044508545.1 Bradyrhizobiaceae bacterium
AACGCCATTTCCGACGGCGTGGGGTCCTCGCCCTCCTGATCGTACCAGTCGTAGTTGATCTGATCGCTCTTGAGTGCCTTACGATCCCGTTCCTGAAAAATCGATCCGTGATCAATTCCGCGGTGGTTCTTGCTGTATGTGACCGATATTCCGGCGACGTCGAGCGTAATTTCGGTACCCAAGCTTCCCCCCAAACCAAACTGCGGCGCAGACCTCGAGACCTCGCGTGGTCACCCTACTTGTTCGACCTTGAGCGATCCTGACGGCAAGGGCTTGAGAAGTTCCCGCGCCGGAACGGACGGATCCAGCCAATCGACCCAGGCTTTCGACAGGACGCCTCCTTCAAGAACGAGCTTTCTCGCCTTAATGGGCATGATACCAGGCAGGCCAGCAAGGAAATCCGTAAGAGAGCATCGCCGTTTCCTATAGAGTCATTCGTAGGCCGCCGGAGCAGCCGGTGTCTCACTGTTGTCGATCCAACAAGATCGCGTTAGCCTTCTCCCCCTAGGGTCAAGCTCGTCCAATCCGGAAAGCTGCCACGCTGAAGAATGGCTCGAATGACGCGGACAACGAGCTTGTCGGCTAGATCGAGATCCACCTTGGACTTCGGCGATAGCACCCCCGAATGGACCGCGTCCGATCGGGCTTTATATAAGTGCTTCATCTCATCGAATATCTTGGCGCGCTCGGCCGCCCCCTCTCCCAAGAGCCAGGCGGCGCGGCTACCGATCTTGTAGGTGATTTCGGTATTCGACGTTCCGAGATCGTGCATTAGCACGATTTCCGCAGCCATACCCAAATCGAGAGCGCGGTCGACAGGATGGATTGCCAGCCGCGAGCGCCCAAGCCGGTCGATTGCACGGGTAAGACTGTCTCCCTCGGCGAATGTCGCGAGCTGCCCAAAGACGGTCTTGATCATCGCCATGTCCGCTGGGAAAGTCACGAGCGCTCCGCTCATTCCTCGTCCCACCGGCCGAGGTTCAACTCGACGAAGCCGGCCGGGTAGCCACGAGCCATAACGCCGAAATTGGATTCGCCTTCGCTATGAACGGCGAGGACATGCTCAGGACCGAGTGGCTGATGTGTGTAGAGGTCGAACGCATGCTTGTCGGGCCGGCAGCCGAGCATCCGGCCATAAGTGGCAACCACTGCTTCAGCCGCCGAGTAGCCATGACGGGAATGGACGAGCGGCATGGCAATCTCCAGGACACGCGGCCGACCGATCTGCTTCAGCATGTTCTGAAATGCCGCATCTCGTTGCCAGAAATAGGCTGACTCGCCGCCCCAGCTCTCGAGGAGCAATTCAACTCCGCCGTCTTCGACGTCGACGGGATGCGAGACCATCCAGAACTTGTCGGAGCGGGAGTTGAGCTGATCGCTTTGGTACGGGCTGTCGGCGAACAAGCGATCTGCAACCTCTTGGCTGAATGCGCCAGCAGCGACTTGCGCCGCGAAGCGTGATCGGATGGTGTCGAGGCTAGATGGATAAATGCCGCCTTGCCGGAGAATGTCGACTTCTGCGTCGGTCAGGCGGGTATAGTGCCAGGCGCGGATCGTGCGGACTTCCATCATCCGCATAATATGCTCCTTCACCCACATGAACTCGCCCGCGTAAGGATTCTCGGGATAGGGCATGGTGTGATCGGAGGCTTCACGCTCCAGCCATTGGCGGCGCGAGGTGAGCATGTAATTGCGGATGACATCGGCGTGGGCGTCGAGGTCGCCGCGCAACTCGCTGTCGAAGGTTTCGACGTCCCAGACGTCAATGATGGCGACGCCCTGAGTCATACCTCATTCTCGTTTCTCGCTACGATCCGCGCGCATGACGGGCCGACCAACTCCCAAACCCCTTCGATGACCGATTCCAGCGAAACATTGTCGAGTTCGAGCAAAGCGGCGTAAGCGCGCCATTGCCGCTGCTTCCCTTCGTCGCCAAACATCTCGGCCGAGAGGCCCGGCGGGCGTTCTTTCGGGATCGGCGTCCGCCGGCGCTCGAACGTCGCGTGGATGGCCGCGTCCAGATCGTCCGCGGAGATGTCGATCGCGCGCGGTATCGCCCACAGGTCGTAGTAGTCCTTCATGCGCCCATTGAGGACGCCAAGCGCCACCATCGCCTGGAATTTCTCCGCGATCACCGTCGCGGGCGGATAGGAACGAACCTGCGGAGCGGGAAGATCCAGCAGGGCCGGATAGTCGACGCGCTGCGTCGCATCGGCCATGGCGTCCCCGAAGCCGATGTCGATGGTGACTGGGATGCGCGTCCTTTCGAGATAGGCAGCGGTCTTGAGGCGAATGCCGCCGTATTCCA
>JBIQHO010000035.1:0-17518 GCA_044508545.1 Bradyrhizobiaceae bacterium
TGATAGCGGATGGCTGGACCGCACATCTCATGTCACGTGGGATCAGCCCGCGAGCCGACGTTAGTCCGAGTGCGATCTGGCAAGCGTTCGATCTGACGCAAATCGATCGTTCGTTTCCGGACGTTGCAGCGAACGTGTTATTTCATACCGCCGGCATAGGGGCGATTTTGCCCTGGCTCGAAAAGATCAGCGCGCGGGGTGTTTCGCGGATCGTTGCCTTCAGTTCCACGAGTCTGCTGACCAAGGAGGATTCCGACAGCACTATAGATCAGGAGATGGTCGCAAGACTCGCCTCCTATGAACAGATTTTTATCGAGACTTCGGAGCGTCTAGGACTGAGGTGGACGATCCTTCGGCCGACAATGATCTATGGCGGAAAGTTCGGCGACCGGACTGTCATGGACATCGCGGGAGTCATCCGCAAGCTTGGCTTTTTTCCCTTGTTTGGTGGCGGACGCGGATTGCGGCAACCGGTGCATGCGGCGGATCTGGCTGCAGCTTGCATGCAGGTTGTGGATTGTCCTGCCACGTTCGATCGCATCTACAATCTTGGAGGCGGGGAGCGGCTGCCATACCGCAGCATGGTCGAGCGCATTTTCAGTGCAATGGATCGGAAGCCGCGGTTTCTGCCGGTGCCCCTGGCAGGCTTCGAACTCGCTGTTCGTTTTGCGAATCTCCACCCGCGCTACCGTCACCTCACCTCGTCAATGGCAACGCGGATGAGCCAGGACATGATTTTTTCAATCGAGGAGGCGCATGCGGATTTCGGCTTCGCGCCGAGAGGTTTTCTGCCAGCAGTTTAGCGTTGACACGACATCATTATATGATGGTTCGGCCGTAAGCTGATATTGGGGAGTCCTTGCTCAATCCCCGCGAGCATAAGGGCAACTGCGTACCCCCATGCTATCTGCCCACCAATGGACATCGTCGCTCCGAATACTGAAGCCTTTAACATGAAGCATCCGAGCGCTACTGCGCACCCAAGAAGAAAAATATCTTCCGATCTACTGCGAATAAGGTTAATGCCGGATATGATAGGAAATGTTGCCAGGAACAAAAACGAGACAAAGCTGAGTAATCCACCTTCCGCGAACCGCTGGATAAGACTGTTGTGTGATGTAGTGAGTTCAGGATCGGCTTTCGCATAAGCTCCATAACCAATTCCAGCGAACCAATGCTTCGAGATAATCTGGCTTCCACGCTGCATCGCCTCCATTCTGTCTGCGCCAGATGCATCGAGAGGAGCCTCTGCATACTTGGGACTTTTCAGGAAGGAAATGACGCCGTCGGATATGTATCCGACACCCGATGGCGGCGCGTTTATAGCCAATAGCAGCGCTAGAGTGCACAGAATCATCGTGCTCCACTTTCGCACCACTGTCGCCCGATAGGCGAAAATCGTTGCGAGTCCTATCGCTATGATAATCATGCCGGACCTCGAATAGATCAAAAGGCCAGCATAGAGCAGACCGTATAATGTAATAATCCACCAGAGCGATTTGCGGAAATAGTACATTGCTGTGATTAGCGGAATTATAAGCGTCCAGAGCGAGATGTAGTTGTCAGTATTTCCGTATCCGTTCTCGCCGATTGCTATCATCAGTGGCAAGTTTTTTTTGATTTCTAGAAACTCGTCAACGAATGTCGGTATACCAAGCAGATTTTGGCTGCTGTATATGGCCTTAAAGGTTCCAACTGTTTGACTGATGGTTATGAGAACAAAGGCAGCTATGAAAAGCTTCATGCAGTGAAATAGAAATTCTTGATCTGGTGCATTTCCGAGCACAACATAGAGCACTAGAAATGGGCACAAGACCTCAAAGAAGCCGCTGGCCATAGACAACGCGGGATATTGACTCAAGGCTGTCGCTAAGGCCCATCCGGCCAATCCCAACACGAAGGACGCGCTGACCATCCAATGCACTGCAATCTTACGCTTGGTAGCCGCTGTCTTTATTGTGAGGACAATAAGTAGGAGAATGGTGGGTCGTAGCATTTCTAGAATGAGCTGATCGCTCAAGAAGAGCTTACGTGCTGCTTTTAGAAAAAAGGTATTCTGAAGCGGCACAGCGAACGACAGCAACAACACACCTCGCAATACCCATGACTTGTAGGTTTCCAGAAGATGATAACGGACCGCATATGAATACCCTACAATGAGAGCGGGTATTTGGATGAGATAGCCGTACAAGTAATCGGGGAATATTCTGTAGATGAAAGGGGTGCCAGCTGCCAACGCGCAGCACAATATCAACAAAGCGATCGAGACAACTGAATGGCTAGTTTTTTTTTGGTCTGCTTCGTTGTTCATGCATTTCCGTCACGGGACTATTTTCCCGGGGGCACAGGCGTGCTGGCTGCGATTTTGCGAAACCACAAGGTGAGACTGCGCAAGCTAATTACGGTGCCACATAGGTTTAGAATGATACTGCTGTTATCCGCGCGTGTTTGCGGTTCCATCTAGAAGTTCAGCATCAATCAAGCTGCGTGATTCCCGCAAGCCCGATCATGCTAAACTTGCGCGGACATAAATCGTAGGATAGTTCCCGATTCAGACTCTCCAATGGTCGTATACCGGACCGGCCGCAACAAACAAGAGCGGAAATACATTGCTCAGCAGTTTCGGCCAATTTCGCCGCTTCCTCCGGACGGTCAAGCATCTGCGGCCTGGCCAGATATCCAACCGTGTGACTCGTCGTTTTGCGCGCCCCAGGCTTGAGGGAACGACGCCTGCTTTGCGTTCGACAGTAACGGTGTGGCGCAACTGTCGCGGCCGGCCGGCGAGCATGCTGTCTCCGAACAGGTTCCGCTTCATTGGACGTGACGACGACGTGCAGGTTCCAGCCGACTGGAATCGCTCGGATCGCACCAAGCTGTGGCTCTACAATCTGCATTACTTCGACGACCTGCGTGCCGAAGGGGCGGAGGCGCGGGCGGCCTGGCACCGCGACCTGATTGCGCGCTGGCAGGCCGACAATCCGCCTTGGAGCGGCAATGGCTGGGAACCCTATCCGCTGTCGCTGCGCATCGTGAACTGGGTCGCCTGGAGTCTCGCCGGCCATGAGCCGGCCGCCGACATGTTGCACAGCCTTGCCATGCAAGCGCGGGCGTTGCGCGGCAGCCTCGAATTTCATCTGCTCGGCAATCATCTGCTGGCCAATGCCAAGGCGCTGATCTTCGCCGGGTGTTTTTTCACCGGGCCGGAGGCCGACGAATGGCTGCGGACAGGACTGAACCTGCTGGGTGACGAACTGGGGGAACAAATCCTTGCGGACGGCGGCCACTTCGAACTCAGCCCGATGTACCACGCCATCATCCTCGAGGATCTGTTGGATTTGATTCAACTCGGCGTGATTTTTCCCACTCAGCTCGGAGCAAGACAGCCGGCCTGGCGCGAGAGCGCTGCGCTCATGCTGACGTGGCTGTCGACGATGACTCATCCCGATGGTGAGGTGGCGTTCTTCAATGATGCCGCTTCCGGAATCGCGCGAACCTGTCCCGATCTTGCAGCCTACGCAGTCGGATTGGACGTGGCATCGGAGGAGGGCGTGGGAGCGCTGCGGCAGCTTGCGGCCAGCGGCTATATCCGTCTGCGGTCGGGACCGTTTTCCGCGATCTTCGACACAGCGGAAATCGGACCGTCATATCTGCCAGGTCACGGTCATGCCGATGTCCTGTCGCTGGAGGTCTCGCTGGACGGACGGCGTCTCGTCACCAATGGCGGCACGTCGACCTACGCTCCGGGACCGCTGCGCGATGCCGAGCGCGCGACCGCATCTCACGCCACTGTCGAAATCGACGGTCACAGTTCGTCGGAAGTATGGGCGAGCTTTCGCGTAGGACGCCGTGCGCATCCTCATGGCATCGCATGCGGCGATAACGATGGGCACATATGGGCCGAAGCCAGCCATGACGGATATCGATGGCTGCGGGGACAGCCGATCCATCAACGTCGTGTGGAGGTATCGGCCACAACGCTCACGATCACGGATCGTGTGACCGGCGCGGAAGTTCATACGGTGACCGGACGCTTCCCATTGCACCCGCTGGTGACGTCCGTTTCACCGGAGCCGAACGGCTGGCGCCTTGAGTTGCCTGGCGGCCGCGTGGTAAGGGCCAGCGTGTCCGGCGCACGGCAGCACTTCGTCGCCGATGGATATTATGCGCCTGCGTTCGGCCATCGCGTCGCCAGACCCGTGCTGACGTGGCGGCACGAGGGGACGTTGCCGTTGAATATCGAGATGCGATTCGAACTCTGATGCGGATCCTGCTGCTCACCGACAACTATCCGCCTGAATCCAGTCCGCCGGCCCTGCGCTGCAGTATGCATGCCAAGCGATGGGTGGAGCGCGGCTGCCACGTCAATGTCGTGACCAGCTTTCCGAATTTTCCTGAAGGCAAGGTCTTCGGCGGATACCGGCAGTCTCTTTTCAAGCGCGAAACGCTGGATACCGTCGATGTGCTGCGGGTGCCGACGCTGATTTTCGCCAACAGCGGCACCATTCTCCGGATCGCGGATTTTCTCAGTTTCATGTTCACGGGCAGCATCGCCTCGCTGTTTGTGGGGCGACCCGACGTGGTCGTGGCAACCTCGCCGCAGTTCTTCACGGCGGTTGCCGGGTGGTTCGTCAGCCGGATCTTCCGGCGGCCGTTTGTTTTCGAGATCAGGGATTTGTGGCCCGACTCCATCGTTGCGGTCGGCGCGATGAAAGAGGGCTGGATCATTCGCATGATCCGCGGCGTCGAGCAGTTTCTCTATCGCAAGTCTGATCTGATCATCACCGTGACATCTTCATTTCGCGATATCCTGATCGAGCGTGGCATCGATGGCGGAAAGATCGTCGTCGTGACCAATGGCATCGATACCCGGCAGTTGACGCCGGGGCCAGCCTCGGCGCCACTGCGGCATCGATTGGGACTCGAGGGCAAGTCCGTGGTCTCCTACATCGGGACCGTCGGCATGGCACACGGGCTCCAAATGATTCTGGATACCGCTGACAGGATGCGGGATCGTCGCCGCGATGTTCACTTTCTTATTGTCGGCTCCGGCGCGGAGCTTCAGGAATTGCGCGATCAGGCCGCGCAACGCAAGCTAACCAACGTCACGTTTGTCGGACGGGTCGCGCATGCCGAAGTCATCGAGTATTGGCGCCTGACCGACGTCACGCTGGTTTTGCTGAAGAACACGCCGCTGTTCCGTACCGTCATTCCCTCAAAAATTTTCGAGGCAATGGCCACGGGAACTCCGATCATCACCAATGTCCGCGGCGAAGTGCAGAGGATTCTGGAGCCTCTCGGCTCTGCCGAGATGGTTGAACCCGACGATCTGCCGGCGTTGGTTGAAGCGATCGAGCGATTGCTGAACGATCCCGGGCGGCGTCGAGAACTCTCTGTTGCGGCGATTGCAGGCGCCAAAAAATATGACCGCGCGGCGCTGGCCGATGACGTGTTGGCTTCCCTGGAAGCTCTTGTCGCCCGATCCCAAGGTGCATCGAACGCCGGATAGCCGCCGGCCCTTCTCGACCGTCCGGCGTCATTTCACACGGTGTTGATATTACACCGATTTTCGGCCCCGGCCGGGTTCTGAATCTTCCGGTTTTCGGCAACATCCCATTGAATATCCAGACGGCAATGGGTACACACCACAACACTGCATCGGGCCTATTCGCCGCCGATTCGTCGCGCCGGCTGCCGGCTGCTCCGGGGACCTGTCGTTTTTGAAAAAAGTCATCGCGATATTCGGAACGCGGCCTGAAGCCATCAAGATGGCGCCGGTCGTAACCGAACTGCGAAAGAGCAGTGCTGTGAATCTGCGCGTCTGCGTGACCGCTCAACACCGCGGCATTCTGGACCAGGTACTGGCGCTGTTTGCGATCGCCCCGGATCACGATCTCGATCTGATGTTGCCGAACCAGACCCTTGATCAACTGACCGCGCGATTGTTGACGGGAGTGGGACAGGTGCTTGATCAGGAACATCCGGATCTCGTTCTGGTTCACGGCGACACCTCGACGACGCTCGCAAGTTCTCTCGCGGCCTTCTATCGGAAGCTGCCGGTCGGTCACGTCGAAGCTGGTCTGCGTTCAGGATCGCTGCTCGCGCCCTGGCCGGAGGAGATGAATCGCCGGGTGGCGACGCTGGCGACGCGCTTTCATTTCGCGCCGACCGAGCGTTCGCGGCAGAACCTGCTGGTCGAAGGCGTGGACCCCTCGCACATCCATCTGACCGGGAATACGGTCATCGATGCACTGATCGAAACGGTCGCGCGCCTCAAGGGTTCGCCGGAAAGCCGCGCGGAGTTCGAGCGCCAGTTCAACTACCTCGATTCCCGACTGCCGCTTGTCCTTGTCACCGGGCACCGGCGGGAGAATTTCGGCGCCGGTTTTGAAAGCATCTGCCGAGCCATGCTCGACATCGTTACCGGGAATGACGTGCAGCTCGTCTATCCCGTGCATCCCAATCCCAACGTTCGCGCTCCCGTGGAGCGCCTGCTCGGGTCGCATCCGAGAATCCACCTGATCGACCCGCTCGACTACGAGCCGTTCGTGTTTTTGATGGAACGTTCGCATATCATCATCACCGATTCCGGCGGCGTGCAGGAGGAGGCACCGTCCCTGGGCAAGCCGGTTCTGGTGATGCGCGACACGACCGAGCGTCCCGAGGCGGTCGATGCCGGCACGGTGATTCTGGTTGGAACGGCGCAGCAGCGTATCGTCGACGAGGCCAATCGACTATTGCGCGACCCGGCGCATTATTCGCGCATGGCGCAGGCGATGAATCCCTACGGCGATGGTCTGGCGGCGAAGCGGATCCGCGCAGTGATCGAGGAGCAGGCGTGAGCGAAGGCAAGCTGAAGACAATTTGCGTGGTGGGGCTCGGCTATATCGGGTTGCCGACAGCCGTAGTGCTGGCCTCGAGAGGGACGTCGGTCATCGGCGTCGACGTCAACAAAGACGTTGTGGCCAAAATCAATCGCGGCGAGATTCATATCGTCGAACCGGATCTCGACGCGGTGACCGCGCGCGTGGTGCAGAACGGCTTCTTGCGCGCGGCGACAGCGCCGGAGACCGCCGATGCATTCGTGATTGCCGTTCCCACCCCGTTCCATGACAACAAGGCCGATCTCTCCTATGTTCATGCGGCTGCGGCTTCGGTGGCGCCGGTGCTGAAACCTGGCGACCTGGTGGTGCTGGAATCCACCTCGCCGCCCGGAACGACCGAGCGCATGGTCGCCCAGCTTGCAAGCCTGCGTCCGGACCTCAAATTTCCCCGGCATGGCGAAGAGGGCTGCGATGTGAAGGTGGCCTATTGTCCGGAGCGCGTTCTTCCGGGGCGTGTTCTGGTCGAGCTGGTCGAGAACGATCGGGTCATCGGCGGGATCACGCATGCGTGCTCGGCGCGGGCGGAGGAACTTTACCGGATCTTCGTCACGGGCAGTCTGTTGCAGACAGGCGTGCGTACGGCGGAGATGTGCAAGCTGACCGAGAATTCGTTTCGCGACGTCAGCATCGCCTTTGCCAATGAATTGTCAATCATCTGTGAAAAGCTCGGCATTAATGTCTGGGACGTGATCAGGCTCGCGAACCATCATCCGCGTGTCAACATCCTGCAGCCGGGACCCGGCGTTGGCGGCCACTGCATCGCCGTCGATCCATGGTTCATCGTTCAGGCCGCCCCCGAGGAATCGCGCCTCATCCGCACGGCGCGCGAGGTGAATGACGGCAAGCCAAAGTATGTGCTCGAGAAGATCAAAACCGCTATCGCCGGGGTTCGCTCGGCCGGCGCGGAGCCGAAGGTCGCGCTGCTCGGTCTGGCGTTCAAGCCCGATGTCGACGATTTTCGTGAAAGTCCGTCGTTGCATATCGCCGAGATCGTTGCCGGCTGGAACGACTGCAATGTGCTGATCTCGGAGCCGTATGCGGACGCGCTGCCCGGCGCGCTCGCGGGCCATAAGCATGTGCGGCTGATCGCGGACGCGCACGATGCGGTGCGGCAGGCACACATTGTGGTCATGCTTGTCAACCATCGTCACTACAAGGATATCCCGGTGGCAGATCTCGGCGACAAGGTCGTTATCGATACACGGGGAGTTTGGTCGTGAAGCAGCTTCTGGTGCGGTCCGGCAAGGTGTTCCTGAAGGAAGTGCCGGCGCCGGTCGTCGGCCCCAAGAACCTGCTGGTTCAGGTCGACCGCTCCTGCGTCAGCGTCGGAACCGAGATCGCCGGCATCAAGATGTCCGGCTTGCCGCTTTATCGTCGGGCGTTGAAGCAGCCGCATCACGTCAAACGCGTGGTTCAGCTGATGCGCGATCAGGGCGTCGCGCGGATCTACAAGCAGGTCAAAGGCAAGCTCGACGCCGGCCTTCCGACCGGTTATTCGGCCGCCGGCACCGTGGTTGCGGTTGGGGCCGACGTCGAAGGCTTTGCCGTCGGCGATCGCGTGGCCTGTGCCGGCGCCGGCGTGGCCAACCACGCCGAAATGATCGACGTTCCCGTCAATCTCAGCGTCCTGATTCCTGAAACGCTATCATTCGATCTCGCCGCGACCGTGACGCTTGGCGCGATCGCCATGCAGGGCGTGCGACGGGCGCAGCCGACGCTCGGCGAGACCGTCGTGGTTGTCGGCCTTGGCATATTGGGACAGATCACGGCTCAGCTTCTGAGCGCCAACGGATGCCGGGTGATCGGGACCGATGTCGATCCGCGGCGGATCGCGATTGCCGCCGAGAACGGGCTTGACGTCGGCATCAATCCGAAAGACGGCGATCTGGTCGGGCGCGTGATCAAGCTCACCGACGGCGTCGGCGCAGACGCCGTCATCATCACGGCGGCCTCCGCGTCCAGCGATATTCTTGCCGAATCATTCCAGGCCTGTCGCAAGAAAGCGCGCGTCGTGATCGT
This sequence comes from Bradyrhizobiaceae bacterium, assembly GCA_044508545.1. Classification (GTDB taxonomy): domain Bacteria; phylum Pseudomonadota; class Alphaproteobacteria; order Rhizobiales; family Xanthobacteraceae; genus Nitrobacter. The sequence goes on from JBIQHO010000035.1 coordinate 8,901, forward strand.
CGGCGATGTCGGGCTGAACATGGCGCGTTCGGATATCTACGCCAAGGAACTGGACGTCCTGATCTCGTGCTCGTACGGTCCGGGCCGATACGACGCGGTGTATGAGGAGGAGGGCGCCGATTATCCGCTGCCGTATGTGCGATGGACCGAAAATCGCAACATGCAGGAATATCTCCGGCTGCTGGCAAGCCGCCGCGTGCGCCTCGACAACATGCTGCAGGAGCCGTTCCCGATCGATCAGGCCGAGGATGCCTATGGGCGCTTGTCCGGCGAAGGCGAGAAGCCGCTGCTGGTGCTCCTGACATATCCGCCCCGCGAAGAGGCGGCCGATCGTGTCTTGCAGGTGAGCGCGGCGGCGCAGGTCGACGGTCGGATCAAGCTTGCTCTCGTCGGCGCGGGCGGATTTGCACAAGGTATGCATCTTCCCAATCTCGACAAGCTGAAGGACAAATTCGATCTTCGCACCGTCGTGAGCCGCACCGGTTTGTCCGCGCGCAGCGCGGCCGAGCGTTTTGGCGCCGCGAAAGCCAGCACTGACTACCAGGCCGTTCTCGATGATCCGGATATCGATCTTGTTCTGATCGCCACGCGCCACGATCTGCACTCTGACATGGCATTGGCGGCGTTGAACGCCGGCAAGCACGTGTTCGTTGAAAAGCCGCTGTCGATGACAGAAGAAGGGCTCGACGCGATTGAAGCCTTTTATGCAGCCAATCCGAAAGGGCCGCTGCTGATGACGGGCTTCAACCGCCGCTTCGCGCCGGCCATCGCGGCCGCGCAAGCCGCGATGAAAGACCGCACCTCGCCGATGATCGTGAACTACCGGATGAATGCCGGCTACATTCCGTCCGACCATTGGGTGCACGGACTCCACGGCGGCGGTCGCAACATCGGCGAAGCCTGTCATATATACGACCTGTTCAACGCGCTGACCGGCAGTCAGCCGGTCGACGTGCATGCCTGCACGATCGTGCCGGCCTCCGGTCACTGGCGCCGCGACGACAACTTCGTTGCGACCGTTCGCTATGCCGACGGTTCGGTCTGCACGCTGACCTATACCTCAATGGGCGCCAAGAGTTTCCCCAAGGAGCGGGCCGACATCTTTGTCGACGGCAAGGTGTTGGTGCTCGACGACTACAAGCAACTCAGCGTTACCGGCGGCAAGGGCGGCTGGAAGAGTTTGACCATAGAAAAGGGCCAGCTTGAGGAACTCAAGGCGCTCGCCGAAGCCTTTAAGGGCGGTGGACAGTGGCCGATCTCGTTGGCGGACCAGCTTTCTGCGACGCGCGTCAGCTACGCGGTTCAGCGGCAGTTGTCGGAATAAATCCGGCGGAGGGAGCCGCTCCACGACGCTGGAAATTCGCTGATCGACCGGGTTCACCCTCTCGGCTGAGCGAATGCCGCCATCACGGCCGCTACCCCTACAACGCCCGCGATCATAGCAATGGCATTTACGACGATAGAAGCGGTCAAGGCCGACGCGATCGCCAAACCGACAAGGAGGACATTGAGTCCGAACACGCGGCCGACGACCATGACAACCGAGTACCCGTTGTCGGTGGCGCGCTGATAGAAGTGCGATCGATGCGCGGCCCAGACTTTCTCGCCCGCGAAAAGCCTGCACAGCATCGTGACTGTCGCATCCGCAAGGTAGTACAGCGGGAGCAGTAGTGCTGCGACCAGGTGGCCCTGATAGGCTAGCTCCAGAAGGCACCAGCCCAGTATCAATCCGATCGGCAGGCTGCCAACGTCGCCGAGAAACACCTTTGCGACCGGACGATTGAAGGGAGCGAAGCCGAGCAGAGCGCCGCCGAGCGTGGCAGCCAACATGGTGGCTCCCGGCGACAGGAGTCCGGTGTAGCCGAGCGCGACGAGTGCGGCAGTGATCGGGACGACCTCGGCCACGGTCATCCAGTCGAGGCCATCCATGAAGTTGACGAGATTGACGAACCAGATGCCTGCCAGCAGCAGGATTCCACGTTCAATCCAGAACGGACAGGCGGGGATGATCCGAAATCCGGCCGGCGCTATCAGGACGATCGCGCCGACTGCCGTGGCTTGAGCGATCAGGCGCGGAAGAACGGGGATCGATTTGATATCATCGGCAGCGCCGAGAGCAGCCATGAAAAACGTCGCGACCAAGACAGTCGCCGGAATTTGCGATCCGAATGAACCTTTCAGTCCAAGGAAGGCGATTGCGGCAACCAGAGTTGCCGCAATGACGGCAATTCCGCCGCCTTGCGGGGTCGGAATCGTGTGGGATGATCGCGCATTTGGTCTTGCGAGTGCATAGCGTTGGAGCAAAGGTATTAAAAGCCATATCAAGGCAAATGAAAGGGCTGCCGAAACGGAGCTAGCCAGTATTAACGAAAGAGGATCCCAGATTAATTCCACGGTCAGCAGTCAAGCTCCGATTTGCGATTGGCCATATAACTCGTAAATGGTTTTCGGTCGAGTGTCTGCTGAAAGCTGGTGTCAGGATCGCATGACTTTCTCAAGCCAATCTCATATGCGGGTTTGAGGTTTGATTTGGTCGGCGGGGCTTTAGTTTGTTGAATGAGTTCGAAGCAATGGCCATGCAGCGACGGCCATCCGAGGGTTGGGAGCGCTTGATCGCTACGAACGATATGCGCTTACTCTGCGGTGGCGTGCGCAGCAATTTTTGAAAGTTGCCAGAACGAAGCCAGTGGCGAACGGCCGGTCCGGATGATAGAGCGGAGCGGGTGTTTGTCCCGACCCTTTGATCCAGCTCTCATTTCTCGCTTATGCCTCATCATCAATATGTACTGACGCTCTCCTGTCCGGACCGGCCGGGAATCGTATCGGCGGTATCGACGTTCCTGGCCCAGAGTGGCCAGAACATCATCGATGCCCAGCAGTTCGACGACGCCGAGACCGGCCGTTTCTTCATGCGGGTGGTGTTCAATGCCGCTGACCTCGCGGTGACGCTTCCGGTATTACAAACCGGCTTTGCCGCGATCGCCGAACGTTTCGGCATGACCTGGCAGATGCGCGATCGCGCCGCGCGGCGCAAGGTGATGCTGCTGGTGTCGAAGTCCGATCATTGCCTGGTCGACATTCTGTATCGTTGGCGCACGGGCGAGCTTGCGATGATCCCCACCGCCATCGTGTCCAATCATCCGCGCGAGACCTATGCGCATCTCGATTTCGGCGACGTTCCCTTTCACCACCTGCCGGTGACGACGGAGACCAGGCGCGATCAGGAAGCGGCCGTCCTCGAATTGGTGTTGCAGACCGGCACCGATCTGCTGGTGCTTGCGCGCTACATGCAGATCCTGTCAAACGAGATGAGCTCAAAACTTTCGGGACGATGCATCAACATCCATCATTCCTTCCTGCCGGGATTCAAGGGCGCCAGGCCCTACCATCAAGCCCATGAGCATGGCGTCAAGCTGATCGGCGCGACAGCGCATTACGTCACCAGCGATCTCGACGAGGGACCGATCATCGATCAGGACGTCGAGCGCATCAGCCATCGCGATACACCGGATGCGCTGATCCGCAAGGGACGCGACATCGAGCGGCGGGTACTGGCGCGCGCGATCCGGCATCACCTGGACGATCGAGTGATCCTCAACGGCCGCAAGACCGTGGTGTTCATGGATTGAATGCAGCCGGCGAGCTGCTTGTCAGCGGCGAGCCGCTTATCAGTGGATCGGGCTGATCGCGTTGTTGTTCGGCGGCTGAGCGGCGGGGTCGTTCGTCTTCGGCGTCAGGCGCTCGCGTTCACGCTCCTTCATCATCTCGTCGTATTTCGCGGTGCCGGGTCGGGGCGGCGCGTCTGCGGGCAGTCCGCCAGCCCATTGCGGAATCGCGTCGCCCATTCCGGCCGCCAGATGCGAATTGATGCTGCCGCATCCCCCTAGGCTGCATACGATCGGCAGGACGCAAAGCAGGATCGGAATTCGGCGCGCTGGATGGGGCATGGCTGGATGAATAAAATCCCGGTGTGGAAATTGCGAGGCAGCGTCGCCTTCGAGATATCCGGCTCAACCGGATCATTGAATGGTTAACCTTCCCAGAACCAGAAGATGAGCGGCAGAGGGCCTTCGCAAAATCGAGGTAATTATATACCGCGATCGTGTCGCGACCGGTATGGAGCGCGCGCTGTCGCAGGGCGGCCGTCGACGTCGCCCGGAACTGTCATCGTGCCGCACCCGGAATGACCCTGATGGTGGTTGTGGTCGTCCGCCATTCGCTATATTCAAATCGATACAACTGGCGGGAGCGGGCATGCGCAGGATCATGGTGCGAGGTTTGGCATTGGGGGCGTTGGCATTGGTCGCGATTGCAAACCGGCCTGCCGAAGCGCAGGAAGCCGCCGCGCCGGCCTGCGCCGCACCGGTCGCGCCGACCGGAGAACTCGCGCCCTGGATCGCGCCGTCTCAGTTGCAGGCGGCCGGGAACGAGGCGGATACGTCACGCGCGCGCCTTCCGGTCGGCCAGGCTGCCCGTCTCACGCTGCTGCCGACGCCCGAGGTGCGCTATCCGCTGCGCCCGGAGAAGCCGGGGGGGTCGGTCAGCTATGGCGGACTTGTCCAGATCGACGTGCGCGAGGCCGGCACCTATCGGCTGGCGCTCGATTCGGCCGCCTGGATCGACCTTGCGCGCGGCGAGCAGGCCGTAAGATCGACCGCCCACGGGCATGGGCCGCCCTGCACCGGGATCCGCAAGATGGTTGATTTCCCTCTCACCCCCGGCTCTTACACCCTGCAGATCGCGGCCAATGGCCAGCCGGAGATGACGGTGCTGGTCGCGCGCCTGCGGTGATCCTGTGCCGGGCTGGCGCAAATCGGTGCTGTTGCTGTCCGCCGGGCTGCTGCTGATCTTGCTGCCAGCCATGTTTCTATGGAGAGTGGCGGATCCGGTGTGGCGCTGGACACTGCCTACTGGGATTTGGCCGCCGCCGATCCCGGCCGACAATCCCATCACCGCTGCCAAGGTCGAACTGGGCCGGCGACTGTTCTACGACGCCGATCTCTCGGCCGACGGCACCATGTCCTGCGCCACCTGCCACGAGCAGAAACATGCCTTTGCCGATGGCAACCGCACCCATCCCGGTGTGACCGACGAGCCGGCGCGGCGCAATGTCCCCGGGCTCGCCAATGTCGCCTGGTTCACGCCGCTGACGTTCGCGGACCCGGCGAACACGACGCTTGAGGCGCAGGCGGCGTCACCGGTATTCGGCATCCGTCCCGTCGAGATGGGTATGGCAGGACGCGAGGCCGAGATCGGCGCACGGCTCGGACGCGATAGCTGCTATCAAGCAATGTTCGCGCGTGCCTTTCCTGAAAATGGCGGTCGCATCGAGTTCGCCAACGTGGCGCGCGCGCTGGCGAGCTTCGAGCGCACGCTCGTCTCCCATGGCAGCGCCTGGGACCGGCAGCAACTCGGTCCGGATGCGAAGGCGGGGGCAACGCTGTTCGCCCGCGATTGCGCAGCCTGTCATTCGGGGGCGCACTTCACGGACCTGGCCATGCACCGGCTGGAAGCGATCGATCTCGCGCTTGACGATCAGGGCTTGTTCGAGAAAACCGGTATCGACGCCGACCGGGGCAAGTTCCGGACGCCCTCGCTGCGCAACGTCACGCTGACCGGTCCCTGGTGGCATGATGGATCGGCGCGGTCGCCTGAGGACGCTATCGCAAGACATGGCCTGACCTATGAGCCGGCCGAGGTGAATCATCTGATCGCGTTTCTTGAGTCGCTCTCCGATCCGGAGTTTATCCGGCGCAAATCGCTTGCCATGCCTGATGAGGCTTGCGGCAAGCGCCTCTGAAGCGGTTTGCGTTTTTGACGCGTCATGGTCAGGCACAGCCGTTCGAAGAACAGCGTCGCTTATTTCCGCTACATCGCGGGAGATTGACGGCCCCGTGAGTGATGTTTGACGTGGCTTGGATGGTTTGGCGCTTTTTCGTCGATTGCCCAGATGTGGCCGAAGGGATCGAAAAACGTTGCGCCACGAATGCCGTGAATGCTGACTTGCAGCTTGTCGCGAACCGTGGCTCCGGCGGCAACCGCTCTTTGCAGCACGTCTTCCGCGTTGCTCACTGTGACGCGAAGGATCACGTTGACCGCACCTTTCTCCTTTGGAAAGAATGGCCCGCCCCGCAATGGCTCCGCCTCGCGTCGTGGGTTTGATCCTGCGACCGAAATCATGCTGTCGCCAACTCGCATGTCAAACCCGATCCACTGGTTATCCGGGCTATGGATGGCGATTGAAGACGTGTCGAAAACTGCCTCGTAGAATCTGACAGCTTCGGCTTGCCGGCCATGCTCGATGAAGACCGTCAGGCTTAGCGACAGATCATTTTCGCAGGCGGCTTTCAGAACGTTCCAGTCCGAAAAGCCGGCCTGGCTCGCCACGATTTCAAGGCAGTCACTATGCGGCAGATTTATGCGACGCTTGGCCAGTGCATGACGCATCGCTTTCGCCATGGATTTGTAATGCGCGATACTTTCCATGATTTGTCTCCTTGGCCGGGCGCATTCGATGTCAGTGCTCGCGTTGCTGACGGCCGCCCGGACAGGGTCAAACCATGTAAACTTGTGCGTTCACCATTCCGTAAGGAGCGAGCGGCAGGCCGCACAGCCTGGCCGGAATAGTAGCAAGTTGCCTGATTCGTTCAATTGTGCCGTTCTATGGCTGGATTGGAGAGAATCACTTCCCGGCAACGCACTCCAAAACTGAATCGTCGGAGAAACGATCTACGCTCGGTCCCGGCCGATGCTGCTGTAGGCAAAACCCAGGTCCGCCATCTCGGCGGGACGGTAGACGTTGCGCAGGTCGATCATGACCGGCTGCTTCATAATGCGTTTCAGGCGCTGCAGGTCGAGCGCGCGGAACTGGACCCATTCGGTCACGATCACCAGCGCGTCGGCGCCCTCGGCGCAGGCGTAGGCATCATCGCAGTAGTCGATGTCGGGAAGCTCGCGCCGCGCTTCCGTCATGCTCGCCGGGTCGAAGGCGCGGACCTTTGCGCCCATGTCGCAAAGGCCGGTGATCAGCGGGATCGACGGCGCCTCGCGCATGTCGTCGGTGTCGGGCTTGAACGCAAGCCCCAGCACCGCGATGGTCTTGTTGCGCAGATTGCCGCCCAGCGCCTGCGACACCTTGCGCGCCATCGCGCGCTTGCGGTTGTCGTTGACGGTGACGACTGATTCCACGATGCGAAGCTGGGCGTCGTGGTCTTCCGCGATCTTCACCAGCGCGCGGGTGTCCTTGGGAAAACAGGAGCCGCCGTAGCCGGGGCCGGCGTGCAGGAACTTGGTGCCGATTCGATTGTCGAGACCGATGCCGCGCGCCACCTCCTGAATGTCGGCGCCGACCTTTTCGGACAGGTCGGCGATTTCGTTGATGAAGGTGACCTTGGTCGCGAGAAAGGCGTTGGCCGCGTATTTGATCAGTTCGGCGGTGCGGCGCGCGGTGAACATCAGCGGCGCCTGATTGAGCGACAGCGGCCGGTAGATGTCGCCGAGCGCCTTGCGGCCGCGTTCGTCGGAGGTCCCGATCACGATGCGGTCGGGAAACTTGAAATCGCGGATCGCGGCGCCTTCGCGCAGGAATTCCGGATTGGACGCCACCACCACGTCGGCTGACGGATTAGCCTCGAAGATCAGCCTCTCCACCTCGTCGCCGGTGCCGACCGGGACGGTCGATTTGGTCACCACCACGGTGAAGCCGCGGATCGCCGCCGCGATTTCGCGCGCGGCGGCATAGACATAGCTGAGGTCGGCATGACCGTCGCCGCGGCGCGACGGGGTGCCGACGGCGATGAACACCGCATCCGCCTCCGCCACGGGGGCGGCAAGATCGGTGGTGAAATCGAGCCGCGACGCCGCCACGTTGGTCGCGACCAGCGCATCGAGGCCCGGCTCGAAGATCGGGATCTCGCCGCGGAGCAGCGCCGCGATCTTGTCCGCATTCTTGTCGACGCAGGTGACCTGGTGTCCGAAATCGGCAAAGCAGGCTCCGGACACCAAGCCTACATAGCCGGTGCCAATCATGGCAATGCGCATCGAATAAACCTATCGGCAGGCGGCCGCCGGAGGCGGCGGTCAGGGCCGCGTCTTAGCAGACGGGCGCGGGGCTGACGAGGCGTCCGCGGCCGTCATAAAGGATTTGAAGTCTGGATCAGCGGGGAGACGCCGGCACGGGTTTCAATGGTGGGCAGATGGTGATAGGAAGGCTAACTTCATTTTTGCTGCCCATTCATATGGCCCATATCGAACCGCCGTGACAAACGACCAGTTGCTGAGCCAGATATCCGACTATTGCCGCCGGGCCGGGATGGCGGAATCGACCTTCGGCCGGCGCGCTGTCAATGACGGCAAGCTCGTGCAGCGGCTGCGCGAGGGCAAGCGCATCACTATCGACACGCTGAACCGGATCGAGGCCTGTATCGCCTCGGGCTCGCCGGATGGCGCGGCCTCCATCCGCCGGCCGGAGCCGATCGAGCGGCGCGATCCCCGCGCCAATTTCCGTTTTTTCGAGAACCGGCAGAAATATCTGCTGTTCGTCCATACCTGCAGCGAGAAGCGCGTCATCGCCGACCGCGTCGCTTTGGAGTTCGGCAGCATTCACCCGCGCCCGCCGG
>JBIQHO010000036.1:0-17467 GCA_044508545.1 Bradyrhizobiaceae bacterium
AGGAAGTCCCGATCGAGGAGCAGCTTGGCCTGTTGCCCTTCAAGCTGGCCGAATTGAGTTCTTTCAAGACCGTCCGCACATTGGGACCGGGAGCCATCCTGCTCTCCGACGCCACAACGGACACCGAGATCGACAGCAAGGCCTTCATGATCATCACCCCGATCGGATCGGCTCCGGAACGGCCGGACGACCGGGGCCGGTTTGCGCGCGATGTCGCCACCACGATTCCAAACCTGCGCGAGGCGCGTATTACAATGTCGGAGCCGATGCGGATCAACGGATCGCCCGGCTTTGAAACGCGGATCGACGCCACCAACGCACAGACGAATGCGCCGGTGACCGTCGTCCAATGGCTGGCGTTCGGCAGCGGAAACACGGCCATGCGGCTGATCGGCAGCACACCGCGAGACGGATGGTCCGCCGCGTTTCCACGCTTTCGCGCAGTGCGCGACGGCATCCGGCCGCGCTGAATCTCAAATAGACCGACCCTGCGGCGAGGCCTGCAAAACGGGGCGAAACCTGTAAAACAGGCTTTGAGCCTGGTTCAACTGCGTTGAATCAGACCCGTCGCTTATCTTTTGTTGAGCATGATCTTTTCCGAAAACCGGTTTCCGCTTTTCGCGATCATGCTCTAACCTTGTTCGGAAGCGGCTGGCTTGGCGCCGCCCTTCGCAACACCCACCAGCGCCGGGCGCAACACCCGTTCGCCGATCATGTAACCGGCCTGAATGACCTGCGCGATCGTGCCGGCGGGAATCGACGAATCGGGGACTTCGTACATCGCCTGATGAACGTTCGGATCGAACTTTTCACCGGCCGGATCGAACTTCCGCACGCCGTGCTTCTCCAGCGCATTGTGCAGTGAACGTTCGGTCAGTTCGACGCCCTCGATCAGGGCTGTCAGCCCGGGCTCGGCCGCGGCGCGCGCCTCGGCCGGCACCGCATCGAGCGCGCGCTGCAGATTGTCGGCAATATCCAGCACGTCGCGGGCGAACCCCGATATGGCATAGGCGCGCGCGTCCGACACCTCCCGCGCGGTGCGCTTGCGCAAATTCTCCATCTCCGCCAGCGTGCGCAGCATCCGGTCCTTGGCTTCCGCGACTTCCCGGCTCAGCGCATCCAGCGACCCTTCCTCGGGCTCGTCGGGCATGATGTACGGCTTGGATACCACCGGCTCGGCCTCCGGAGCAGGATCGCCGGAACTGTCTCTCTTGCCGTCGGAATCGGTCATCATGGAGCCTTTTCGCAAAATAGTCCCGAATTGATAAGGGATGAACCTGCGGGATATCGTGGTTCAGGCGTAAAAATCAAGCGCGGCGGGCGGTGGGGACCGGCTCAGCCGCCGAGCATCCGGCTGACGATGCGGGCCGCGTAGTCGACCATCGGGATCACCCGCGCGTAATTCAGCCGCGTCGGCCCGATCACGCCGAGCACGCCGACGATATGACCGGCGCCGTCGCTGTAGGGCGCGATGATCGTCGAGGACCCCGACAGCGAAAACAGCTTGTTTTCCGAACCGATGAAAATGCGGACGCCCTCGGCGCTTTCGGCGCGGCCGAGCAGGTCGATTACGCCGCGTTTGGTTTCGAGGTCGTCGAACAACAGCCGCACCCGTTCGAGGTCTTCCATCGCGTGCAGGTCCTCAAGCAGATTGGCATGGCCGCGCACGATCAGTTGCCGATCGTCGCTGTCGCCGCCCGACCAGCTCGCAATCCCGGCCGCGATGATCTTCTGGGTGAGAAGATCGAGTTCCGCCTGGCTTTGCGTCAGTGCGGTCTCGAGTTCGAGACGCGCCTCGGCGAGCGTGCGGCCGCGGATACGCGCATTGAGGAAATTCGACGCTTCGGTCAGCGCGGACGCCGGAACGCCGGACGGCAGCGTCAGCACGCGGTTCTCGACCTGCCCGTCCTCGGCGACGAGCACCACCAGCGCCTTCTCCGGCTCCAGCCTGACAAACTCGATGTGCTTCAGCCGCACGTTGGATTTGGCCGTCAGAACCACCGCCGCAGCCCGCGTCAATCCCGACAGCCGGGTCAAGGCTTCGCCGAGCGCGGCTTCGACAGACTGCGCCTTGCCGACCGCGGCGAGCTGGGTCTGGATCGACTGGCGCTCGGCCTCGGTGAGGTCGCCGACCTGCATCAGGGCATCGACGAAGAAGCGCAGGCCGAGTTCGGTCGGCAAGCGTCCGGCCGAGGTATGCGGCGCATAGATCAGCCCGAGCTGTTCGAGATCCGACATCACGTTGCGGACAGATGCCGGCGACAGCGGCACCGCGATCAGGCGGGAAATATTGCGCGAGCCCACGGGCTCGCCGGTCGCGAGATAGCTCTCGACGATCTGACGGAAAATGTCGCGCGACCGCTCGTTCAACTGGGCGAGCCCGGCATTCGGCGCAATCAGGCCGATCGATTCGTGGTGGACCAACGCTATCTCCCGCGCATCGTGACTGCCTCTAATCTGTCCCCCGGAGGCATCGGCTGCAAGCCGCCTTTGCGACGATCGACGCTCCAGTCTTGCCGCTGCGGTTTGCCGCCCTGTTTTGATCGCGCGTGATCTTGTTCGAAAACCGGTTTCCACTTTTCAAGATCATGCTCTAAAAGCACCCCACGACGATTTTCCATCAGCTAGCTGGAGATGCTCCCATGCGGCCGAGCCGCCGTGCACCCGATGAACTGCGCGCCGTGTCGCTCGAACGTGGCGTCGTCAAATACGCCGAGGGCTCCTGCCTGGTGAAATTCGGCGATACCCACGTGCTGGTGACCGCGACGCTGGAGGAGCGGCTGCCGCCCTGGCTCAAGGGCCAGGGGCGCGGCTGGGTCACCGCCGAATACGGAATGCTGCCGCGCGCCACGCTGGAGCGGACCCGGCGCGAGGCCTCCGCCGGCAAGCAGGGCGGCCGGACCGTCGAAATCCAGCGCCTGATCGGCCGCTCCCTGCGCGCTGCGGTCGACCTCGAGGCGCTCGGCGAACGCCAGATCACGATCGATTGCGATGTCATCCAGGCCGACGGCGGCACGCGCACCGCCTCGATCACCGGCGCGTGGGTCGCGCTGGCCGACTGCGTCGGCTGGATGAAGGCCCGCAACATGCTCAGGACAGGCGTGCTTCGCGACAACGTCGCAGCCATCTCGTGCGGCATCTATAACGGCACGCCCGTCCTCGACCTGGACTATGCGGAGGATTCGGAAGCCGATACCGACGCCAATTTCGTCATGACCGGCGACGGGCGCATCATCGAGGTGCAGGGAACCGCCGAAAAGACCCCGTTCTCGGGGGATGAGTTTTTGGCGCTGATGGCGCTCGCGAAAAAAGGGGTCGCGCGGCTGGTGGATTTGCAGAAAATGGCGCTGGCGTGATTTAAATGCGACCATGCCCGGCCTTGTATCGGGTCCACTCTGCTTGCTGAATTTGGTTTTGGATTAGGGCGTGGATGGCCGGGACGAGCCCGGCCATGACCGGTTATCAAGTCTCCATGATTCAGCATCGTCGAATCGCCGGCAAGCTCGTGATCGCCACCCACAATCCCGGCAAGCTCGCCGAGATGCGCGAACTGCTGGCGCCCTACGGCATCGAGGCGGTCTCCGCCGGCGAACTCGGTCTCGGCGAGCCTGAGGAAACCGGCGACGACTTCCGCGCCAACGCCCGGATCAAGGCCATCGCCGCGGCGAGACGCGCGAAAATTCCGGCCTTTGCCGACGATTCCGGCCTTGTCGTCGACGCGCTCGATGGCGCGCCCGGCATCCATTCCGCGCGCTGGGCTGGTGAGACAAAGGATTTTGCCGCGGCGATGGGGCGGATCGAGCGGCTGTTGCAGGAGCGCGGCGCGACCACGCCGGAGAAGCGCCGGGCTCACTTCGTGTCGGCATTGTGCGTCGCATGGCCCGACGACCATCTCGAGGAGGTCGAGGCCCGCGTGGACGGCACGCTGGTCTGGCCGCCGCGCGGCACGGCCGGTTTCGGCTACGATCCGGTGTTCCTGCCGGACGGTCACGCCCGCACCTTCGGCGAGATGACCGGCATCGAGAAGCACGGGCTGCCGCCTGTCGGCCTCGGCCTGTCGCATCGCGCCCGCGCGTTCGTGAAGCTTGCGGAGATTGTCCTTGATCGCCGCTGACACGAAGCCCGGTTTCGGCGTCTATGTGCACTGGCCGTTCTGCCTGTCGAAGTGCCCGTATTGCGACTTCAACAGCCATGTCCGGCATGCGCCGATCGATGAAGAACGCTTCGTGCGGGCATTCGTGCGCGAGATCGAAACCACCGCCGCCCGCGCGCCCGGCCGCGACGTGACCTCGATCTTCCTCGGCGGCGGCACCCCGTCCTTGATGCAGCCACAGACCGTCGGCGCCATCCTCGACTCGATCGGACAGCACTGGAGCGTTGCCGGCGACGTCGAGGTCACGCTGGAGGCCAATCCGACCAGCGTCGAAGCCACGCGGTTCCGCGGCTATCGCACCGCCGGCGTCAATCGCGTCTCGCTCGGCGTGCAGGCGCTCGACGATGCCTCGCTGAAAGCTCTCGGGCGGCTGCACACCGCGCGCGAGGCGCTGGAGGCGGTCGCGATCGCCCGCGCGGTGTTCGACCGCTATTCCTTCGATCTGATCTATGCACGCCCCGACCAGACGCCTGACATGTGGGCGGAGGAATTGCAGCGCGCGATCTCGCAAGCCGCCGAGCATCTGTCGCTCTATCAATTGACCATCGAGGAAGGCACGCCGTTTTACGGCCTGCACGCGGCCGGCAAGCTCAGGACGCCGGATGAGGCGGTCGCGCGCGCTTTGTATGACGTCACGCAGGAGATCTGCGCGCGTCATGGCTTGCCGGCCTATGAGATTTCCAACCACGCGCGGCGCGGCGCGGAATGCCGGCACAACCTGGTCTACTGGCGCGGCCAGGAGTATGCGGGCATCGGCCCCGGGGCCCACGGACGTCTCGACATTGATGGCGACAGGCACGCGATCGCCACCGAAAAGCGGCCCGAAGCCTGGCTCATGCGGGTCGAGGCGACCGGCAACGGGATCGTTGCCGACGATCTTTTGAACAGCGAAGAGCGCGCCGACGAATTCCTGCTGATGGGGCTGCGCTTGCGCGAGGGCATCGATCCGCAGCGTTACGCGGCGCTGGCGGGCCGCCCTCTCGATCCGCGGCGAATCGCGATTTTGCGCGAGGAGGGTGCGATCGCGATCAGCCCCGACGGCCGTTTGCGGGTCACGCAGGATGGCTTTCCGCTGCTCGACGCGGTGGTGGCCGATCTCGCCGCCTGATTCCGGCAGCCAAGGGTGCCGCCAAGGGATGCCGGCAAGAAATCAGGCGCCAAAGCTCTTGGGCGATCCGGCAACCGCTTGGCCGCCGCCGGACGCGACGCGCATGACCGCGAGGCCCCGTTGGTTGGTGCCGTCCGAACGGAATCGAAACAGGCCGTCGATGCCGGCGAACCCCGACGGATTCGTCAGCGTCTCCGCCGCGAAGCGCTGCGGCCCCTGAGTGCGGGCGAGAGCCGCCACCAGCGCAACCGCATCATAGGCAAGGGTCGCCGTGCGCACCGGCTCGCCGCCGAACTTGGCGCGGTAACGGCCGGCGAAGGCGCGGAAGCCGGACGGGTCGGGAGCGGCGTAGAGGCCGCCTTGCAGCGCCGCGCTGGCGAAGACGCGCGGGTTGTCCCACAATCCGGTGCCGAGGAGCTGGACATTGCGCAGGCTGGCGCCGGCCGCCGTGAGCCCATCCGCAACCGAGACCACCGCATCGCCGTCATCGGCGATGAGCAGCGCATCGGCCGAGCGTAGCGACTGCGCCACGTTCTTCGCCGCGCCGGCACGATCCGCGCCATATTTCTCGAATGCAACGATCCGCCCGCCGTGCCGCCCGACCGTCTGCTTGAAGGCGACCTCAACCACGTTGCCGTAGGCGTTTTCGGGCACCATGGCGGCAAACGAGCGTTTTCCGACGCTCGCGGCATATTCGACGATCCGGTTCACATCGGATTCAGGAAGAAAGCTCAGGAGATAGACGCCCCGGCCGGCAACGCTTGAATCGGTCGAGAACGCAATCACCGGAATGCCGCGCGTGCGCGCCGCCTGCGCGGTCGCCGGAACGGACGCAGCAAACAGCGGACCAAGGATGATTTCGGCGCCTTCATCGAGGGCCTGTTGTGCGCCCTGCTGCGCGCCTTGCGCCGAACCGGCATCGTCCTTGACCAGCAACTGGATATTCGGGTTCTGAAACTCAGCCAGCGCCATTTCGGCGGCATTCTTCATCGACTGCGCCGCGATGCTGGCATTGCCCGCAGCCGACAACGGCAGGACCAGTCCCACCTTGACCTGGCCCGTTCCGATCGTAACGCCCTGCCGGGACGGCGCGGCCGTCGACGGCTGCGTGGACGAACCGATCAGCGATTGCTGGACGCCCGAGCAGGCTCCGAGCAAGGGCGCGCCAATGACAAAACCCACCGCCGCCCGGCGGGTCATGCCCGGACGTTCAGGTTTCGATTTGAACGGGTCCGCCATTATTATCCTTGCCATGAACCCGTCCGCGCAGGCCCCAGCGCAATCTCCCGAGGGAATCAGGCATATTGCTGGCGAATAGTTACCCGAACACAGGGACCGTGTCCCGCCTCGACTTGGCATCGTACCCAACCTTGTGGACGGGCGGAACCAGCCGACTTCACCGGGAAGGGAGTAAATTCCCCTGAGCGTTGCGGCCTCGATGAAGTCAGGAACGGCCGCTGCTTTCGTCTTGACGGTTTATTCGTCCTGACGGTTTTCTGGCCGCGAACCGGTATCCACTCCGCTCCAAAACGCTATAGAGTGCCGCGCCATGAGCGCAAAATCTGCCTCGCTGAAACCGGACGCCGAAACTCCCGGTATCCGGACCTTTTCTATCGCGGGTCATCAACTGGTTGCACCCAGGGCTGCGCCGGGCCTTCATCTGGTCGCTACGCCGATCGGCAATCTCGGCGACATCACCCTGCGGGCGCTGGAGACGCTCGCCGGTGTCGATGTCATCGCCTGCGAGGACACCCGCATCACGCGCCGTCTCACCGAACGCTTTGCAATCACCGCCGTGCTCAAGCCGTATCACGACCATAACGCTGCGGCCGCCCGTCCGAAAATTCTGGAGCAGTTGGCGGCGGGAGCCTCGATCGCGCTGGTCTCCGATGCCGGAACGCCGCTGATTTCCGACCCCGGATTCAAGCTGGTGCGCGATGCCTGCGCCGCCGGCCATCAGGTGACCGCGCTGCCGGGACCATCGTCCGTGCTGGCCGCGCTTGCGCTCGCCGCGCTGCCGACCGACCGGTTCTACTTCGAAGGATTCCTGCCGGCAAAGGAGGCCGCACGCCGCACGCGCCTTACTGAGCTTGCAAGAATCGATGCCACGCTGGTCATGTTTGAATCCGGCAGCCGCATCCGGGAGTCCTTGCGCGATCTCGCAGCCGTTCTCGGACATCGCGACGCCGCGATCTGTCGCGAACTGACGAAACTGCACGAGGACATCCGCCGCGCACCGCTCGGGGAACTCGCGGATGCCGCAGACGCGCTGGAAACGCGGGGCGAATTTGTGCTGGTGGTCGGCCCGCCTCCGGCTGACGCAACCAGGATGTCATCCAAAGATCTGGACGAACTGCTGCTGGCTTCGCTGAAGGACAGCAGCGTCAAGGACAGCGTCGCGCGGGCAGTCGAGATGTCGGGCCGCCCTCGACGTGAGGTCTATGCCCGCGCGCTTGAACTTGCCGGACAAAGCCGGGCCAGGGACGACAATGGCGGCAGGTAAGGACAACCCCCTCGCTCACACGAGGACAGCCGCGCCGGAGCGCGTCGCCGCCTTCAACACCGGTCTTTCGGCCGAGAGCCGCGCCGCCGCTTTTCTGATCGCCAAGGGCTACCGGATTCTGGCGCGACGGTTTCGCACGCCGCATGGCGAGATCGACATCGTGGCGCGGCGGCGACAGCTTCTCGCCTTCGTCGAAGTCAAGGCTCGCCGCAGCCTCGATGAAGCCGCCTATGCGGTGACGCCGCGGCAACAACTTCGAATCATCGCCGCCGCGCAAGGCTGGCTGATGGCTCATCCCGAACACGCCGCTTTCGAGCTTCGTTTCGACGCCATGCTGATTGCGCCGCGACGCTTGCCGCGCCATCTGCCGGGTGCATTCGACGCCAGTACATAGCCCGAGGCGCTCGCGTGCCGCCGGCTGAAATCAACGGACAAGCAGGATGACATTGAAAGTCGCCGTTCAGATGGATCCCATCGCGCGCATCAACATTCGCGGCGATTCGACATTCGCGCTGTTGCTGGAGGCGCAGAGACGCGGCCACACGGTCTCGTATTACACGCCGGACAAGCTGTCCCTGCGTGGCAGGGACGTGGTCGCGCCGGTCCGGCCGCTGACCGTGCGCGATCAGGACGGCGATCATTTTACGCTCGGCGGCGCGACGCGCACATATCTGGAATCATTCGACGTGGTGTTGCTGCGGCAGGATCCGCCGTTCGATCTCGCCTACATCACGAGCACTCACCTGCTTGAGCGCATCCACCCGAAGACGCTGGTGGTGAACGATCCCGCGAGCGTGCGCGACGCGCCGGAAAAGCTGTTCGTGATGGATTTTCCCGAACTGATGCCGCCGACATTGATCTCGCGCGATCTCGACGAGATCAATGCGTTTCGCGCCGAGCACGGCGCGGTGGTGATGAAGCCGCTGCATGGTCACGGCGGAGCCGCGGTGTTTCGCGTGATGCCGCAGGACATGAATTTCGGATCGCTGTTCGACATGTTCTCGGTGACGTTCCGCGAACCCTGGGTGATCCAGCGTTTCCTGCCGGAGGTCAAACGGGGCGACAAGCGGATCATCCTCGTGGACGGCGAATTCGCCGGCGCCATCAATCGCGTGCCGGCCGCGGATGATCTGCGCTCCAACATGGTTCGCGGCGGCGCCGCCAGAGCCACCGACCTGACGCCCCGCGAGCGCGAGATCTGCGAGCGCATCGGCCCCTCGCTTCGCGAGCGCGGGCTGCTGTTCGTCGGCATCGACGTCATCGACGGCAATCTCACCGAGATCAACGTCACCTCGCCCACCGGCATTCGCGCCATCGCCGCCTTCGGCGGCCCCGACATCGCAGCGAAAATCTGGGACCGGATCGAGGCGAAACGTTCCTAGAGCGTTTTCGCGCGAAGTGGATACCGGTTCGCGGCAAGAAAACGCGTCAAATCATAGAGCCCCGCTGCTGATTCCATCAGAAGCGGAAAGGCTCTGACGATGATCCGGATCGGAATGACGCGCCAGCGCATGACAGAGGCCGAATCCGGGAGAGACCCTGTTCAAAATGCTTCGGAACTTTGTTCTCTCAATGTTCTTGTGCTCGGGAAGGTTGTAAGCTAGTCTGACAGGGGGCAAAGGGGGCGGCCATGGTTCAGCGGGTATCCACCGTCGCATTTGAGGGCATCGAGGCGCGCGCGGTCGACGTGCAGGTGCAGGTCGCGCCGGGTCTGCCTGCGTTCAACATCGTGGGCCTGCCGGACAAGGCGGTGTCGGAAGCTCGGGAGCGGGTGCGCGCCGCCCTGATCGCCTCAGGGCTGGCGCTGCCGGCCAGGCGAATCACGGTCAACCTCGCCCCCGCCGACCTGCCGAAGGAAGGCAGCCACTACGATCTGCCGATCGCGCTCGGCCTCATGGCGGCGATCGGCGCCATTCCCTCCGACGCGCTGTCCGGATTTTCGGTGCTCGGCGAACTCGGCCTGGACGGTTCGATCGCGGCGGTGGCCGGGGTTCTTCCCGCCGCGATCGGCGCGAACGGCCGCGACGAGGGGCTGATCTGCCCCGCGGCCTGCGGCGCGGAGGCGGCCTGGGCGAGCCCGGACATCCAGATCGTCGCCGCGAGCTCGCTGATTCAGATCGCGAACCATTTCAAGGGGACCCAGGTTCTGTCACGGCCACAGCCCCGGATTCGCGAAGCTCAAGGTATTGCTCTCGATCTTCGCGACATCAAGGGCCAGGAGAGCGCCAAGCGCGCGCTCGAAATCGCAGCCGCCGGCGGGCACCATCTCCTGATGGTCGGCTCCCCCGGCAGCGGCAAATCGATGCTCGCGGCGCGCCTGCCCTCGATCCTTCCGCCGCTGTCGCCGGCTGAACTGCTGGAAGTGTCGATGATCGCGTCCGTCGCCGGCGAAATCGACGGCGGGGCGCTCACCGCGCGGCGGCCGTTTCGCGCCCCGCATCACTCCGCCAGCATGGCCGCGCTGACCGGCGGCGGCACGCGCGCCAGGCCCGGCGAGATATCGCTGGCGCATCATGGCGTGCTGTTTCTCGATGAATTGCCGGAGTTCGATCCGCGCGTGCTGGATTCGCTCCGGCAGCCGCTCGAGAACGGCGAGATTGCGGTCTCCCGCGCCAACCATCGCGTGACCTATCCCGCGCGGTTCATGATGGTGGCCGCGATGAATCCATGCCGCTGCGGTAACGCCTTCGAGCCCGGTTACGCCTGCAAGCGCGGCCGCGTCGACCGCTGTACCGCCGACTACCAGATGCGCATTTCCGGGCCCCTGCTGGACCGGATCGATCTGCGCATCGAGGTCCCGGCCGTCACCGCCTCCGACCTCATTCTGCCGCCCGCCTCGGAAGGGTCGGCCGAAGTCGCCGCCCGTGTCGCCGCGGCCCGCGACATTCAGGCGGCGCGCTATGCCGCGCTTGGACTTCCGAACGTCCGCACCAACGCCGAAGCGCCGGCGGCCGCGCTGGAAGACATCGCGCAGCCCGATGCACAGGGGCTGAAGCTGCTGCGCGAGGCCGCCGAAAGCATGCGTCTGTCGGCGCGCGGCTATCACCGGGTGCTGCGGGTCGCCCGCACGCTCGCCGATCTCGACGGCGCCGGCAAGATCGGCAGGCTACATCTCGCCGAGGCGCTGTCCTATCGCGCGCTTGCGGAGGACATCAGGCGCGCGGCCTGACCGGCACGCGTCGACATCCGCGAACGATCGGGCTCGGAGCGGCTTTGCCGTGAAGCGTCGCTTAAGACATCCTTAACCCTGTTCGCATCGGACAGGATTTACGCGCGGTCCCTCAAACACTTCGCAACATCGTTTTCCCATGCTGCGGCGAGCACGTCGCAGTGGGCCTGCCGACGACATTCCGCCCTCTGACGGAAACTGTCGGGCGCACGACGAACTTTGGGTGGTTGATGATGGCGCGACTGTTCTGGCTCAGGGCGCGGCTGCGCCGGCTGGTCCGACGACATCCCCGCCTGAGTTTTGTCTTTCGGACCTTTACGACGTTCTCGATCGCGTTCGGAGGCGCCTACGGCTTCATCACCGGAAGCAAAAGCGCCGATTACGACCCGAACGCCTTTGCAATCGGCGTGAGCCTCCTTTTCGCGCTGGCGTGCGTCGCGCTGGCGATCCTCAGCATGCGTCTGCGCTGGATGCACAGGAAGCTTCGCAAGGTCGCTCTTCACAATGAGGCGCTCGCGGACCGGAACTGGGAGTTGAAGGAAGCGGAGGAACGAGCACGCAGCCTGTTCGAATCGCAGGGCGACTTGATCGTCCTGCGCGACGCGGGGGGCGTCATCACCTCGGTGAACGATGCCTATTGCGCCCTCGCCCGGCGCTCGCGAGCCCAGTTGCTCGGCAGCCGGTTCGCGCTCCCCGTTCTTGAACAAGGCGAGAGTACGCTTGAAACGAATGGCACGCGCATCCACGATCAGCGCGTCGAAACGGCGCTCGGGCCGCGCTGGATCGCATGGCGCGAAGGCCTGGTCCGGATCGACGCCAATCACCCGGCGGAACTGCAATGCGTCGGTCGCGACGTCACCAGCCGCATGGAGACGGAGCGCGCGCTCGCTGAAGCGCGCGATCACGCGAACGCAGCCAACCGTGCCAAATCGCGTTTCCTGGCGATGACCTCGCATGAGTTTCGCACGCCGCTGAACGGCATCATCGGGATGAGCGGACTGTTGCTCGACACCCAGCTCACGCCTGAGCAGGCAACATACGCCAGCGCGGTCAAGGCCTCAGGCGACGCACTGCTGTCGCTGATCGAGGAACTGCTGGACTATTCCAAGATCGAAGCCGGCAAGATCGAGCTTGAAAACCGTCCTTTCGTGCTGCCCGACCTGATCGAGGATATCACCGAACTGCTGGCGCCGCGCGCGCACGCGCGGCAACTCGAAATCGCAGCCTTTATCGACGACCGGCTGCCGACCGAAGTGATCGGAGACGCGGCGCGGCTGCGCCAGGTGCTGCTCAATCTTGCGGGAAACGCCATCAAGTTCACGCCATCCGGCGGCGTCGCGCTGATCGTCGAGCCCGGCCGGCAGCCGGGCGTTATCCGCTTTTTGGTTCAGGACACCGGAATCGGCATAACGGCGGATGCGCAGGCGCGAATTTTCCGCGAATTCGAGCAGGCCGACGAACAGATCGCGCGGAACTATGGCGGCACGGGCCTGGGATTGAGTATCAGCGATCGCATCGTCAAGCGGATGGGCGGGTGCGTCGCGGTTGAGAGCAGGCCGGGGGCCGGCTCGGCGTTCGAAGTGTCGATACCCCTCGCCGCTCATGACGGCGTCTCCGAGCGAAAGCCGTTTCCCCCGCCGGCCCTCACGGGCCAAGCGATCCTGCTGGTAACCCCCCATGCGATCGAGGCGTCGCTGTTGGCCCGGCGGCTGGAGCGATGGGGCGCCGAGACCTGCACGGCATCGGACATCGCTGCCGCCCACGCGCGGCTTGCCGAACGGCCGTGGCACACCCTGTTCGTCGATCGCGCCATGGGCGCGGAGGATGTCTGGCGATTCGGTCAGGCCGCCTGCCAGCACGCATCTCGGCGGATCATCATGGTCACGCCCTCGACAAGGCATGATCTTCAGACTCCCGGCGCGGCCGCGTTCACGGGCTATCTGGTCAAGCCCCTGCGAGCCGCGTCGATCGCAGCGCGGTTGACGGCGCCGGTCGACGGCTCGACCGCGCAGCGGATGACCGGCCCCGATGGCGCGACGATCGAAGCGTGCGGCGGGGCGCTGGCCGCGGCCCCTGCGCAACGCCTTTCCGTCCTCGTGGCGGAGGACAACGAGATCAATGCGCTATTGATTTGCTCGCTCCTGGCCCGGCTCGGGCATGACGTGACCGTCGCCGCAGATGGCGAGGAAGCGCTTGAATCGTGGGTCGCCGCCGAAGCCGCGGATAGGCCCTATGACCTCGTGCTGATGGACGTCCAGATGCCGAAACTCGATGGCATCGAGGCCACCCGGAAAATCCGTGAACGGGAAGCCGGCCGCCACCTTCGCACCGCCATCCTGGCGTTGACGGCCAATACGCTGACCGACGATCGCCATGTCTGTCTGGAGGCAGGCATGGATGGTTTTCTGGTCAAGCCTCTCGATCAGGACAAGCTGGCCGACGCGCTCGCGAAACTGGCGGCGCGTCACGTCGCGGCAAACGTCTGATTCAACGCTGTTGGATCCGGCCTGATGGAGCATGATCCTGCCGGAAACCGGTTTCCGCTTTTCGGGATCCTGCTCTTAGAGCCTTTCCGCTTCTGACCGAATCAGAAGCGGGCTCTATATTTTTGATTTGACGCGTTTTCTTGACGCGAACCGGTAGCCGCTTCGGCTTGAAAACGCTCTAAAGCCGCCTCAGCGCGACCTGCTCGACGACGTGGTCGGCTCCCTTCTTGAGAATCAGGGTGGCCCGCGGCCGCGTCGGCAAAATGTTGTCCTCGAGATTGGCGCGATTGGTGCGTTCCCAGATCGCAATGGCAGTTGCGGTGGCCTCCTCGTCCGACAGCAGCGCATAGCGATGAAAGTAGGATCGCGGGTCATGGAAGGCGGTGTCCCGCAGCGCCAGGAAACGCTTCACATACCAGTCCCGCAGCACCGGTTCCTCGGCGTCGAGATAGACCGAGAAGTCGAAGAAGTCCGAGACGACCGGAACGGCCCTGCCGTCGCGCGGCAGCGGACCGGTCTGCAGCACATTGACGCCTTCGACGATCAGGATGTCCGGCTGACTGACCTCGTTCCAGCTGTCGGGCACGATGTCGTAGGTCAGGTGTGAGTAAACCGGCGCGCGCACCGGCGTGCGGCCCGCCTTGACGTCGCTGAGAAACCCCAGCAAGAGCGGCAGATCGTAACTCTCCGGAAAACCCTTTTTCTGCATCAGGCCGTGTCGCTCGAGCACCGCGTTCGGAAACAGAAATCCGTCGGTGGTGACGAGTTCGACCCTGGGGCGCGGCGACCATCGCGCAAGCATTGCCTGCAGCACGCGGGCCGTGGTCGATTTCCCGACAGCGACCGATCCCGCCACGCCGATGATATACGGCACCTTGCGATCGTGGATGCCGAGAAACTGCCGCTGGGCGACAAAGAGCCGCTGCATCGACGCGACATAGATCGACAACAGCCTGGACAACGGCAGGTAGATCTCTTCGACTTCCATGAGGTCGAGGCGGTCATGCATCGAGCGCAGTGCCGCGATTTCATTCGCGCCCAGCGTCATCGGCATGTCGTGCCGCAGCTTCGCCCACTCGGCGCGGGAGAAAATCCGGTACGGATTATATTGCTGCTGCTCCGGCCGCGAATCCATCAAGCTCGCCCTCCGGCTACTCGCGATTGCGCGCAGCCTTCTCTTCGAGTCCCGACATCGTCGTGCGCTGCGCCAGGGCATCTTCGACATCCTGGAACTTCACGCCGCGAGCTTTCAACAGCACAAGGAAGTGAAACATCACGTCGGCGGCTTCGGCGATCAGGTGATCCCGGTCGTTTTCCACCGCAGCGATCACCGTCTCGATGGCTTCCTCGCCGAACTTTTTGGCGCAATGCCCAGGACCTTTGTCGAGCAGCTTTCGTGTATAGGATGCCTCGCCGCCGGATGCAGCCCGGACGTCGATGGTGGCGGCAAGATCATGAATCGTGAAACGCGGCATGCTACTCTGCTTGTCCTGCGCGCCGATTATGCCGACGCGCCAATTTTCGAATGTTTAGCACTTCCGGGTAGCGAAGTCGTCAAGGATCGAGCCGCATCGGCAACCCGGCGCGGGCCATATGATCCTTGGCTTGGCGAATGGTAAATTCCCCGAAGTGAAAGATCGAGGCGGCAAGCACCGCCGTCGCATGGCCTTCGCGAATCCCGTCGACCAGGTGATCGAGATGACCCACGCCGCCGGACGCGATCACCGGCACGGAAACGCTGTCGGCCACCAGCCGCGTCAGCGGCAGATCGAAGCCCTGACGGGTACCGTCGCGGTCCATCGATGTCAGCAGGATCTCGCCGGCGCCGAGCGACACCACCTCCTGGGCATATTCGATCGCGTCGATGCCGGTTGATTTGCGGCCGCCATGGGTGAAGATTTCCCAGCGGTCCGAGCCACCGGCTTTCGACACCCGCTTGGCGTCGATCGCGACCACGATGCACTGGTCGCCGAACTTTTCCGCGGCTTCCCTGACGAACTCGCGCCGGCTCACTGCCGCGCTGTTGATCGAAACCTTGTCCGCACCGGAGCGCAGCAGGACACGGATGTCATCGATGGTGCGAACGCCGCCGCCGACCGTCACCGGCATGAAGCAGGCCTCCGCCGTGCGCCGGACCACATCCAGCATGATGCCGCGATTTTCGTGCGTTGCGGTGATGTCGAGAAAGGTGAGTTCGTCGGCGCCGGCGGCATCGTAGGCAACCGCGGCTTCCACCGGGTCGCCGGCATCGCGCAGGTCCACGAAGTTGACGCCCTTGACGACGCGGCCATCTTTCACATCGAGGCAAGGAATGACACGGACCTTGAACATCGCGCGCAAATACTCTCAGGCCGCCGCCCGCGCGGCGCGGATCAGCGCCAGCGCCTCGGTCGGATCGAGCCGGCCGTCATAGAGCGCGCGTCCGGCAATCGCGCCCGCGAGCTTCCTCGCGCGCGGCGCGAGCAAGGCCTTCACATCCGCGATCGAGGCGAAGCCGCCGGACGCAATCACCGGAATCGAAATGCTCTCGGCGAGCGCGATGGTGGCGTCGAGGTTGAGGCCCTTCAGCAGGCCGTCGCGGGCGATATCGGTGAAGATGATCGCCGCGATGCCGGCGTCCTCGAAGCGTTGCGCGATGTCGAGCGCGGTCACTTCCGATGTCTCCGCCCAGCCCTCGACGGCAACCTTTCCGTCGCGCGCATCGAGACCGACCGCGACGCGGCCCGGAAATGACTTCGCGGCCTCTCTGACCAGAACCGGATCGCGCACCGCGGCGGTGCCGATGATGACGCGCGCGATGCCCTTGTTGAGCCAGGCTTCGATGGTCTTCAGGTCCCGGATGCCGCCGCCGAGTTGCACCGGCATGGTGACGGCCTTCAGCATCCGCTCCACGGCATCGGCATTGACCGGCTTGCCGGCGAACGCGCCGTCGAGATCGACCACGTGCAGATATTCGAAGCCTTGCGCGGCGAAGGCGCGCGCCTGCTCGGCTGGATCGAGATTGAACACGGTGGCGCGCGCCATATCGCCCTGCTCGAGGCGAACGCATTGGCCGTTCTTCAGATCGATGGCGGGAA
The DNA here is from genome assembly GCA_044508545.1 of Bradyrhizobiaceae bacterium. Lineage (GTDB taxonomy): Bacteria > Pseudomonadota > Alphaproteobacteria > Rhizobiales > Xanthobacteraceae > Nitrobacter. The sequence continues at coordinate 16,497 of JBIQHO010000036.1, forward strand.
AAAGAATCACGGCTTCCACTTCAGAAAGTTCGAAATCAGCGCGAGCCCGAACCGCTGGCTCTTCTCCGGATGGAACTGGGTGCCGATCGCGGTGTCCCTGCCGACGATAGCGGTCACCGGGCCGCCGTAGTCGGCACGCGCCAGCACGTCGGTCTCGTTGACGGCGTTCAGGTGGTAGGAATGCACGAAATAGGCATGGCGGCCCGTGGGTCCCAGCGGCAGGCGGTCGAGCACCGGATGCTCGCGCACCGGATCGAGGGTATTCCAGCCCATATGCGGAATCTTCAGACTCTCGTCGCGCGGCGAAATCTTTTCGACATCGCCCGCAATCCAGTTCAGGCCATCGGTCGTGACGTGCTCCTTGCCGCGTGTCGCCATCAGTTGCATTCCGACGCAAATGCCCAGGAACGGGCGCGCCTTGTCGCGCACGACCTCCCTCAGGGCCTGGACCATGCCATCGAGCGCATCGAGTCCCTTGCGGCAATCGGCGAACGCGCCGACGCCGGGCAGCACAACACGATCGGCCCGGAACACCACGTCCGGATCGCGCGTCACCACGATCTTTGGCAGACCTTCGATCCCGCGCGCTGCGCATTCGAACGCCTTGGCGGCCGAATGAAGATTGCCGGAGCCGTAGTCGATGATCGCAGCCGTCACCGCGGCATCCCGGGTTGCGGAAACAGGCCGACAATGTCGCCGCGCGGCGGCGCGAACGGCTGCCCCGGAACGCCGCGAGTCGGCGGCGGCGCCCCACGATCGACGGCCGACGGATCGAACTCCGTCCCCCGCATCGTCGTCCAGCGATCGAAAAAACGCCGCTCGGCCGCCTCGCGATCATCCGCGACAACGACATCGAGCTGGCGCCATTTGCGCCGCGACAGCGTCCAGCGACGCAAGCTCGCCGCTTCCAGTCCCATCAGCACGGCAATAACCGCCATCACCGTCAGGCGTGTCCCGCCACTGACGCGCAG
>JBIQHO010000459.1:0-2271 GCA_044508545.1 Bradyrhizobiaceae bacterium
CAGTTCAGCGCGGTCTGGCCGCCCATGGTCGGCAGCAGCGCGAAGCCGCCGGGGACGACATGACGTTCCTTCTCGATGATCCTGGCGACGATGTCCGGGGTGATCGGCTCGATATAGGTGGCGTCCGCCAGTTCCGGATCGGTCATGATCGTCGCCGGATTGGAGTTGACCAGGACGACCCGGTAACCCTCCTCCTTCAGCGCCTTCACCGCCTGAGTGCCGGAATAGTCGAATTCGCAGGCCTGGCCGATGACGATCGGCCCGGCGCCAATGATGAGGACGGTCGATATGTCGGTGCGTTTAGGCATTAAGTCCTGAAAAAACGAAAAACCGGGCACAAAAAAAGGGTGCGCGTCGGCGCATCCCTTGGGCAAGAGCGCGATCCTCGCGCGCGAGGTGTCTTTAGACCAGATTTCCGCGGCGGGGAAGAACTATAAGTGCTTCATCAACCGGCAACTCTGGGTTTGGACGCGGGGGAAAAGCCTTTCGAAGACCTCTGTTTCTGCTCGGGGGCGATCCGGCGCGGGGTACGAAACAAATTGGCCGCCGGCGAGAGAACCCGTTGTCATGCTCGAACGAGTGTCCCGTGCTATGATTATATGGTCAACGGGATGACTGTCGGAATCAATCGGACCATCGGTTTCGGAGCCTTTGTATGGCTGGTTTGGCACAAGCTGCGACCGATCTGGTGACGAAGCAAAGTTCGCACACTTTCGAGATCACGCTGGATCATCTGGAAACGGCGGTGAAGGACAATGGTCTGAAGGTCTTTACGCGCCTCGATCACGCCGCTGCGGCAAAGGCCGTCGGTCTTGAGATGCCTCCGGCGACGGTTCTGGTCGTCGGCAGCCCACAAGGCGGAACGCCGCTGTTCCTTCAGCGCCCCATGCTGGCCATCGATTTGCCGCTGAAAATGCTGGTCTGGCAGGATCAGGCCGGCGAAGTCTACGTCAGCTATAACGACGCGACTTACATATCGGCTGTTTTCGCCCGCCACGGTTTCGATGCACAGAGTGACAAACTCAATGCTGCGGCGAAAGGTCTTGAGAGCAAACTGGCCGCTGCGACGAATGCGGCGATCGGGTAGTCTTCAAGAACTCGGGTAGTCTTCAAGAACGAGGATTTGGAGGCCCAGCCTGGACTTGAACCAGGATAAAAAGCTTTGCACAGCTCCCGCGTCGACTTCCGCCACCGGGCCGCCGGTATATTTGCAGATATTTCCGCCGGGTCGAGCGATTGCTCGCTGTAACGTTAATCGCAACCTTGGCAGCAGGCGCGGCCGCGATATGCTATCTGTTGGGTCAGGCGGGTTTAGCTTAGTGGCAAAGCAGCGGCTTCCAGGTCGCAGACCGATGTTCAATTCATCGAATCCGCTCCATCATCAATAGCTTGAACGCCTTTTTGCGGTTGTCGGATCCTTGGTGTCGCGAAACGCGGGCACCGTTCGATTCCGTCGACGCTTTATAAACCATCCGACGCAACCCGGCCCGCGCTTGTGGTCGCATTAGGGCAAAACCTTGACTGCGCCCTTCATCGCACATTCAGCGGCGGGGTGAAATCCTGCTTTTCCGAACTCAAGGAGGAAGGCAACATGAAACTCTCGGCTTCTATCGCTTTCGCCGTCGGCCTCGGCATGGCGTCAGCGCAAGCGATGCCTGTCGCGCCGCTGCACGACACGACCGGTCCTGTCACGCAGGTCGGCTGGCGTTGCGGACCCGGCTGGCATGTCAACGGCTGGGGGCGCTGCGTGCCCAACCGCCGCTTCCATGGTGGTGGGTGGGGCTATTATGGTCCGCCGCGGGTTGACCCGTGGCGTCATCCTCACTGGCACCATGGCTACTGGCGCCGCTGGTAGTCGGCCCGAGGGAGCCCGCACCCTGCGGGCTATTCCCCCACGGGACGGGAGCGCACACGCCGTTTTGGCGCTGGCGCGGTCCCGCGGCATCCCTCATGCGGGGTCTGTTTCGATGCGCTTGCTTTGCGCGTCGGCCTCGCGGCTGCGCTCGGAGGCGTGACGCGCCACAAACGTCATGCGTGACGGGTTGTGGCCGATATTCACCTGCGCCCGTGTCGCGGTGAAACCGGCGGCCGCGAGTCTGGCAACCATGTCGGTCTCGCCATAGCGTTGCAGCCCGATCCTGGTGCGCAGTTGTCGATAGTCGGATAGCGCCGTGCGGGCCAGTCCGAGCAGCGCGTCCTTCACGAAGCCATGCTTCGCCGCAAAGCGAAGCAGCGCGATCACATCGCCCGCCATTCCTGCGTCCGGCTGCA
>JBIQHO010000460.1:0-2268 GCA_044508545.1 Bradyrhizobiaceae bacterium
CCGCCCGATCATGATACGCAGGTAGCGGTGGACTTCTTTGCGCTTTCTGCAAACAATGCGGTCTTCTGACCTCTATGCAGTTTCTGCATATTGCCTCGCCCCGCTGCCGGAAGGTAGCGGGGCGTTTTCGTGCGTTTCGGGGTTATGCAAAACACGCGCTAAGTCATTGATATTCGACCTCAGGTTATGCAGGTCATTTCTGGATAAGCTGTTGATTTCGGCCGTTTACGAACGCTGTCAGAGTCCGCGGGTCTACCGTTAACCTATTCCCCAAAACCCAACGATTTCAATCGCTTGGCTGGACGGGGCGGAAAGGTTATGCACCTTTCTTGCTCGGGTTATGCAAAACCCGTTCCCGTTTGGTGCCGCCTTGTAGCACATTCGCCATGTCGATCAAGACCCCCGATACGTCTGCCGACGAAGAATAATGGTCGGCCATCTCGACCGTCTCCTGACCGAGATAGTCCTTGATCTGGTCCAGGGTGTAGCCCTGCGCCTTCAACTCGGCGGCGACCGAATGGCGAAGGCCGTGCATGGTCAGGCCGGGAGATGCGATGCCCGCCTTTTCGCACCGGGCAAAGAACTTGCGCACCGACGCCGTGAAGCCCATTTCCGTCCACGCCTCACCGTGCGAATTGACGCACAACATGGTCACGGTCTTTCCCTTCGGCGCAGCGTCCAGAATATCCCTCAACTCCCCCAGCACCGGCAACTTCATCGCCTTCCCGGTTTTTGACGTGTTGAACGTCAGATAGCCATTTCGGTAAGCCATGGCGGGCAGTTTCAGAATGTCGCCCCTGCGGATGCCAAGAAAGCGCGCCAACGCGAGCGGAGCTTTCAGGTGAGATGGCGCGGCCGCCAGCACATTCCGGCGCTCGTCGGCGCTCCATGGCCGGTTTGGCTTCCTGCGATCCTTCGCCATCTTCGCCTTGTCGAGATCGGCGCAGGGGTTTGCCTCGACAAGATCGTATTCCTTCCCGTGCTTGAACGCGCTCGACAGCATGGCGATCATGTGGTTGGTGAACGCGGCCTTCTTCGCCTTCACCGTCTTGTCGCGCAGCTTCGCCATGAACGCAGTGTTGATGACGGTCAACGGGGTCACCGCCAGCGGCTTCAGATAGTCCATGCACTTGTGATAATCGGACTTGGTGCGGGGCGCGAGGTCGGTAAAGCGCGGGGCTTGTTTGTAGCTTTCCAGCAGTCCGCCCAACGTGCCGGCCTTTACTGCCTGTGGCGCGTGCAGGGCGTCGAGCCGTGCCACTTCTGCGGCTATCTCCGCGCCCGACAGGTTCGGATCGATCGGCGTGCCGCTCTTGCGATGGTAGAGCCGCATCTTCCCATGTCGGTCCCTGTATCGGTTAAGCCCGCGCACCTTCACCCTCATCGAGAAGCCTCAGCCAGTCATCCCCGGAAACGGGTTCTGATTGGCTTCGGCTATCCAGCCAGCGGTCAAGTTCCTTCACGTCATAGCGCACGCTATTCCCGATCTTCACAGGCGCGACACGAACATGCGCCTTGAGCGTCGGCACAGACACGCCGCAGTATGACGCCGCTTCCTCGGTCGTGAGAAGCCGTCGAGCGGGCAGGGGAAGGGCCGCCCTACTCACCGTCTTCCTCCGGGCGGGTGGCGTGCTTGGCCCGGCAGTCAGGACAAGTCGGCACCCGCTCCGAAACACCATGCGGCAGCACGATACTGTGGCCGCAACGTGTCTTGACGTTCAGCGCCGCCTCATCCGGACGGTCGTTTATTTTTGCCGCACACCACATGCCGTCTCTTGCTTCGGCGCACCAAACTCTAGGCATCCCCGTCCTCCCGAAGGGCAGCGCGGCCGGCCAGATAGCGCTGTCTCAGGCTCTCGGACAGCGAGGCTGATCGAGCGGGCGACAGGTTGTCGGCTATGTCTGCCAGTTTCACGCAGCGGGCTATCGCGTTCTCCGCACATCGACCGATGAATGCTTCGTAGGGCTCGCCAGTCCGCCGGGTAAGCGCGTAAACGGCATCGTGCACCTCCGTACCGAACAACGCCAGAATGTCGCCGTGGCCGACATCCGTGCTGTCTTCCACGGTGTCGTGCAGGACAGCGACAATGCGCTCCACGTCGGATTCCATCGCGAGCATGACGCGAAGCGGGTGCAGGATGTAGGGCTGACCCGCCTTATCAACCTGACCCGCGTGTGCATCAATCGCTAGCTTTATAGCCTGGTCAAGGTCTCTCATGCCTTCCTCCCGAGGGCGCGGATGGCGTCTTCTACGACTTTGCAGGCGAG
>JBIQHO010000037.1:0-17383 GCA_044508545.1 Bradyrhizobiaceae bacterium
GAACGTCGAAAGCAAGGGCGAGGAAGGTGAGGTCACCCTCGCCTTCTCATTCCATGGCCCGACGCTCGATCAGGCCATCGCCGATCTTGGCTCGCCGCCGCTGCCGCCCTACATCGCCTCAAGACGCGCGCCGGACGATCGCGACGCCGCGGACTATCAGACCATGTTCGCCGCTCATGAAGGCGCGGTCGCCGCACCAACCGCCGGGTTGCACTTCACGCCAGCAATGCAAGCGGCGCTGCGCGACCGCGGCGTTGGCATCAACCGTCTCACCCTGCATGTCGGCGCCGGCACGTTTCTCCCGGTGAAAACCGAAGACACCGCCGGGCATCGCATGCATTCCGAGTGGGGCACGATCTCCACGGAGACCGCTGAGGCGCTGAACGCAGCGCGCGCGAATGGCGGCCGGATCGTCGCGGTCGGAACGACATCGCTGCGGCTCCTGGAGAGCGCGGCGACGAAGGACGGCCGGGTCACCCCGTTTACCGGCGAGACCGCGATATTCATCACGCCGGGCTATCGCTTCCGCGCCGTCGATATCCTGATGACGAATTTTCATCTGCCGCGTTCGACGCTGTTCATGCTGGTGTCGGCCTTCAGCGGCCTAGACATCATGAAACAGGCTTATGCTCACGCGATCGCCGGCGGCTACCGCTTCTATTCATATGGCGACGCCTGCCTGCTGTTTCCGGGCAAGTCCGCCGCATGAGCCTCGCCAATCATTTCAAGCTGCTCGGCCGCGACGGCGAGGCCCGCACCGGACTTCTCACCACGCCGCACGGCGCGGTGCGAACGCCGGCGTTCATGCCGGTCGGGACGCAGGGCGCCATGAAGGGCCTGCAGTGGAGCGAGGTGCGCGACGCGGGGACCGATATCGTCCTCGGCAACACCTATCACCTGATGCTGCGTCCGGGCGCCGGGCGGGTCGCAGACCTCGGCGGCTTGCAGAAATTCACCACCTGGAATGGTCCGATGCTGACGGATTCCGGTGGCTTCCAGGTGATGTCGCTGGCGCAATTGCGAAAAGTGAAGGAACACGGCGTCACCTTCCGATCCCACATCGACGGCGCATCGATCGAACTGACGCCGGAACGCGCGATCGACGTGCAGCGGCTGCTCGGCTCCGACATCGCGATGCAACTCGACGAATGTGTTCGTCTGCCGGCCGGGCGCGACGACATCGAGCGCGCCATGCAGCTCTCGCTGCGCTGGGCCGAGCGCAGCAAACGCGCTTTCGAGGGAACGCCCGAGGGGCGGATGCTGTTCGGAATCATTCAGGGCGGCGACAATCCGGAACTGCGGCACGCGAGCGCGCGCGAACTGACCGGGATCGGTTTCCACGGCTACGCCATTGGCGGTCTTGCGGTCGCCGAACCGCAAACCGCCATGCTCGCGATGATCGAGGAGACGGTCCCATCGATGCCCGCGGACCGGCCGCGCTATCTGATGGGTGTCGGCACGCCTGACGATCTGGTGGAAGCTGTCGCGCGCGGCATCGACATGTTCGATTGCGTCATGCCGACGCGGAACGGACGTCACGGCATGGCTTTCACCCGCTTCGGCCAGATCAACCTGCGCAACGCCCGTCACGCCGACGATCCCCGGCCGCTCGACGAGGAGAGTTCCTGGCCGGCATCGCGGACCTATTCGCGGGCGTATCTGCACCATCTGGTGCGATCGGGTGAAACATTGGGCGCGATGCTGCTGTCCGGGATCAACATCGCTTATTATCAAAGCCTGATGCAGGCCATGCGAACGGTGATCGCCGAAGGAAGCTTTCAGCAATTCCGCGAACGGACGCGAGAAGATTGGGCGCGCGGCGATATTGCCGCGCGCTGATCACGGGTGACCGCGGACGATATCCTGTTTGCAGGAAATGCGCTGAACAACATGCTTGGTCACGAAACCATAACCGCAGGTGTCGCAGGTCCACAGGTGGCCGATGACATTATCCGGCATGTAGGCGGATGCTTCCGCCGCGATCATCGTATCCGCACACACCGGACAGGCCGGACGATCAGTTCCGCGCCGCACGGAATGCGTCAGGGCGGTCGACGGGATTTCAGCAATTGCTGGCATCGTGACCTCCTCTTTGCTCTTCGATTTGATCAGCCCGGGCTCTTCTTACTCTCATTGTTTGACGATGTCGCAACACAAATGCGTTTCTTTTACGATTCTAGTAATCCGATTCCAATATTGGCATCCGGCTTTTCGAGCCTCCTTCCGAATATGAGAATCGAAGGCCCCTCGCAAATACAAGTTGCCAGTGGACACTCCACTGGATCCCCTCCGCTAAAGCGGGACTTTATGATTTTGATTTGACGCGTTTTCTTCACGCGAACCCGCTTCGCTCGAAAGCGCTATAATTCGCGAGGGCCCGGTTTTCGCGGTGCAACGATTGCTGCCGCGAGCGCGGCGCTTGCCGCAGGGCGCCGGCTGACCTTATGGAAAGAGTGGGCGTTGTTTCAGCGCAATATTCAAGGAGGCTGACATGGATACGAAGTCGAGTACCGATACGTCGCGCCGTGCCGGCCGTGGCCGCGTGTTCGACAGCATTGTCGATGCGGTCGGCGACACCCCGATCGTCAAGCTGTGCAGATTGCCGCAGCAGCACGGCGTGAACGCGACAATTCTGGCCAAACTGGAATATTTCAACCCGGCTGCAAGCGTGAAGGACCGCATCGGCGCCGCGATGGTCATCGCGATGGAAAAGGCCGGCAAGATTCACGCCGACACCGTCCTGATCGAACCGACGTCGGGCAACACCGGCATCGCCCTGGCCTTTGTCGCAGCCTCGCGCGGCTACCGCCTGAAGCTGGTAATGCCGGAATCGGTTTCGACCGAGCGTTGCAAGATGCTGTCGTATCTCGGTGCGGAAATCGTTCTGACGCCGGCGGCGGAGGGCATGAGGGGATCCATTGCCATGGCCGAGGAACTGGTGCGCACCACGCCGCACGCCGTGATGCCGCAACAGTTCAAGAACCTCGCCAATCCGGAGGTTCACCGGCGCACCACGGCGGAGGAGATCTGGAACGATACCGGCGGAAACGTCGATTATATCGTCGCAGGCGTCGGCACCGGCGGGACCATCACGGGCGTCGGACAGGCCCTGAAGCCGCGCAAGCCGGCGCTGCGCGTGGTCGCGGTGGAGCCCGAAGAGAGCGCCGTGCTGTCGGGAGGCCGGCATTCGCCGCACAAGATTCAAGGAATCGGCGCGGGTTTCGTGCCGGAAATTCTGGATCGTTCCGTCATCGATGAAATCATCAAGATCGACAGCGCCACGGCGCTTGAGACCGCACGCGCGCTGGCGCGCAGCGAAGGCATTCCCGGCGGCATCTCGTCGGGCGCCGCGATCGCGGCCGCGCTAGCCATCGGCAGGCGCCCGGAGAGCGCGGGCCGAACGATCCTTGCCATCGTCCCCTCGTTCTCGGAGCGCTATCTCTCGACCGCGCTGTTTGAGGGGATTTGATCGCGAGCGAACTTTTTAGAGTCTGTTTCAACTGCGTTGAATCAGACTCGTCGCTTATCTTTTCGGTGGAGCATGATCTTTTCCGAAAAACGGTGCCTTCGGGATCATGCGTATAGCGTTTTCGAGCGAAGTGGGATCCGGTTCGCGTGAAGAAAACGCGTCAACTCAAGAATCTATAGTTTTTCACCGTTTCCGTGAAACGGTGAAAAACTATAGAAGAGAGCGGAAAGATCAGGAGCGCGACAGCGAGATATTGGCCCCCCTGAACTGTCCGTCTGAGCGGATGACGACGTCCTGCCGGTTGCCATTCGTGGTCAGCTTCAGCTTCGCCGTAAACGCAGGGGCGCTGACGTCGACGTTGAACTGCCCGTTTCCGGCGCGCCCTTCAAGCGTTCCGCCGACATTGCGGCTGGTCTCGCGCCAGTCGCCGGACAGAACTCCGCCGCGCGCAAGCACGTTGCTCTTGAGTTCGAACTTGTAGCTGTCGCTGGCGCACAGCAGCGTCTGATTGAGGCCCTGCGCGTCGCCGCTCACCGCATAGGTGGCTTTGCAGCGGATTTTTTCGCTGGAGCCGTCCTCGAGCTGTATTGTGCCGCGTCCGGTCCAGACGCCGCCCAGGCCCTCGAACGGGCCGGCGCCCGCGGAAGCCGCGGACGCTGACAACAGCACCGCGGCGCCGATGGCCGTTAATCCCCGTGACATAGCAATCCCCAGTCCCATTGCCGCCAATCCCGATTTTTACTGACGTGACGCCTCCCAGCGGCCGCTGCACGGCATTCCGGCGGATGCGCTGTTCCACTTGCCGGACCCCGTGTTGCCGCTGAGCTGGCCGTTGGCGAACGCGCCGCGGATCGACACTTTCACATAGCCCTGGTTTCCAACGCTACCGGTAATGTCGGCGCCTGCCGCCGAAACCTTGCCGTGGCTGACGGTGAGAGGGTATTGCGCGACCGGATCGCAGCTTCCCGTCTTGGTGACAACCCTGACGTTCCAAAGGCCGTCATAATCAGTTCCGGCAAGGGCCGGAATCGCGAAGCCCGCAGTCAGGGCACATGAAAACAAAACAGCTCGAACGCTAGCAACGCGCATGGATCGGATCCTCGATTTTGTGATTCCCGCGTTATTCCGGCAGATTGTGTTCAAAATGAGCGGCAACGCAAATCCCGTTGGCGGGGCTTCACTGCCAAGGTTAATTTGCACGCCATTTGGATTTTCATTCTGAATCCAATAATCAACAATAAATCCAATATATTATGATTGTTTCTCAATAGCATTTTTGAGCGAAGTGGAATCCGGGTTCGCGTGAAGAAAACGCGTCAAATCAAGAGGCCAGAGTCCGATGCAACAAAGGTGGATCAGACTCTGGAAACGCGGCCTTTGCAAGGATTGGTGAGCGCGGAGGGACTCGAACCCTCGACCCCATGATTAAAAGTCACGTGCTCTACCACCTGAGCTACGCGCTCACTTGCTGCGCTGTGTAGGGGTCCCCCCCGCACGGGTCAATAGTTGCAGGGTCCGGCGCACGATTGAGCGGGATGGAGATAAAAGCGGAGCGGCTTCCCGCTCGCACCGCGCTCCAGGATATCGCAACCAATCACGCCCGTGATTTTAGATCGATTCGATCCAAATCATCGTGATTTATCCGCCGTTGCCGTTCTCGTTTTCCTCACGAATGTGCTCGACCGAGACCACGTGCTCATCATCGGCCGTATTGAAGACGCGAACGCCCTTGGATGCGCGGCTGGTGATGCGGATGCCCTCCACCGGCACCCGGATCAACTGGCCGCCGTCGCTGACCAGCATGATCTGGTCCGACATCTCGACCGGGAACCCGGCCACGAGGTGACCGATCTCACCGATCTTGGTCGGATCGGTGGCGCGGATGCCCTTGCCGCCGCGACCCGAAACCCTGAACTCGAACGACGATGACCGCTTGCCATAGCCCTGCGTGGTGACCGTGAGCACGAACTGTTCGGCCGCGCCCATCTCCACATAGCGCCCCTCGGGCAGCGAGAGATCGGTATGCGCGGCCTCGTCGGCCTCCGGCGTCGCCTCTTCGGGCTCGATATCCTCGCCGGTCGCTGCGCGGCGGATCGCGCCGGACTGCTTGAGGTAGGCGGCGCGTTCGGCCGGCGTCGCCTCGAAGTGGTGCAGGATCGACAGCGAAATCACCCGGTCGCCGCCGGCCAGCGTAATTCCGCGAACGCCCATCGAGGTCCGACCCGAAAACACCCGCACGTCGGTCACGGGGAAACGGATGCACTGGCCACCGGCGGCGGTCAGCAGCACGTCGTCGCGCTCGGTGCAAATCTGCACGTCGACGATCGCCTCGCCCTCGCCGAGCTTCATCGCGATGATGCCGGAGCGGCGGACGTCGACGAAATCGGACAGCTTGTTGCGCCGGACCGTGCCGCTGGTGGTGGCGAACATCACATCCAGATTGGCCCAGGACGACTCGTCCTCCGGCAGCGGCATGATGGTGGTGATGCGCTCGCCCTGCTCGAGCGGCAGTATGTTGATCATCGCCTTGCCGCGCGCGTTCGGCGCCGCCATTGGCAGGCGCCAGACCTTTTCCTTGTAGACCTGGCCGCGCGAGGAGAAGAACAGCACCGGAGTGTGCGTGGACGCCACGAACAGGCGGCTGACGAAATCCTCCTCGCGCGTCTGCATTCCGGAGCGGCCCTTGCCGCCGCGCTTCTGCGCGCGATAGGTCGACAGCGGCACCCGCTTGACGTAACCGGCGTGCGAGACGGTCACGACCATGTCCTCGCGCTGGATCAGGTCCTCGTCCTCGACCTCGCCTTCCTGCTCGACGATGACGGTCTTGCGCGGGGTGGCGAATTCAGCCTTCACCGCCGAAAGCTCGGTCTTGACGATCGCCTGAACACGGGCGCGAGAGCGCAGGATGTCCAGATAATCGGCGATCTCGACCGCGAGCTTGTCGAGTTCCTCGGAGATTTCCTCGCGGCCGAGCGCGGTCAGGCGCTGCAGGCGCAGATCGAGAATGGCCCTCGCCTGCTCCATCGACAGCCGCGCCGTGCCGTCCGGCGACATGCGGTGGCGCGGATCGTCGATCAGCGTGATCATCGCAGCCACGTCCTTGGCCGGCCAGTCGCGCGACATCAACGTCTCGCGCGCGGCATTAGGATCCGGCGACTCCCGGATCACGCGGATGATCTCGTCGATGTTGGCGACGGCGATGGCGAGGCCGACCAAAATATGGGCGCGGTCGCGCGCCTTGTTGAGCAGGAACTTGGTGCGGCGGGTGACCACCTGCTCGCGGAACGCGATGAACAGCGTCAGCAGGTCCTTCAGGTTCATGAGCTGCGGACGCCCCGCGTCCAGCGCCACCATGTTGGCGCCGAAGTTGGTTTGCAGCGGCGTGAACCTGTAGAGCTGGTTGAGCACGACCTCGGGAACGGCGTCGCGCTTCAGTTCGACCACGACGCGGAAACCCTCGCGGTCGGACTCGTCGCGCAGATCAGAGATGCCGTCGATTTTTTTCTCGCGCACCAGGTCGGCGATGCGTTCGACCATGCTGGCCTTGTTGACCTGATACGGGATCTCCGAGACCACGATCGCTTCGCGGTCCTTGCGGATGGTGTCGATCGAGACCTTGCCGCGCATCACGATCGAGCCGCGGCCGAGATGGTAGGCCGAACGGATGCCCTGCCGCCCCAGGATGATGCCGCCGGTCGGGAAATCCGGACCGGGAATGATGTTGATCAGATCGTCGATCCCGAGCGCGGGATTGTCGATCAACGCCACGCAGGCGTCGACGACTTCGCCGAGATTGTGCGGCGGAATGTTGGTGGCCATGCCCACCGCGATGCCGCCGGCGCCGTTGACCAGAAGATTTGGAAACTTCGCCGGAAGGACCGACGGCTCCCTCTCGCTGCTGTCGTAGTTTGGCTGAAAATCGACGGTGTCCTTGTCGATATCGTCGAGCAGCGATTGCGCGATCTTGGTGAGGCGCGATTCAGTGTAGCGCATGGCCGCGGCCATATCGCCGTCGACCGAGCCGAAATTGCCCTGCCCGTCGATCAGCGGCACGCGCATGGAGAAATCCTGCGCCATGCGCACCAGCGCGTCATAGACCGACTGGTCGCCGTGAGGATGATACTTACCGATGACGTCGCCGACGGTTCGCGCCGACTTGCGATAGGGCTTGTTCCACTCGAAACCGTTCTCGTACATCGCGTAGAGGATGCGGCGGTGAACCGGCTTCAGACCGTCGCGCGCGTCCGGCAACGCGCGCGCCACGATCACGCTCATGGCGTAATCGAGATAGCTGCGCTTCATCTCCTCGAGGATGGAAACGGGACGAATGCCCGAGGGCGCCGGCGGCTCTCCGGGCTTCGTATCTTCGGTATCTGACAAGAGAGGATTCCGGTCGGTTTCTGTTCGGAATCATATAGCGCATCGGGGCACTGCAAACCACCCCCGACACCGCCCCGAACAACGTTTTTCCTCTCGTTTATCCAGATACTTAGCCGACGATCCAAGCCGGCCTGACGGCTCTTCCAGGCAACCCGGATGATGGCCGGCTCTCGACGCCCTCCGCTCTACGGAAGTTCGCGGTCTTTGACGTTCTCCTCGCCGTCCGAGGCATCGCTCGCGCCCTCGTCGCCGCTGCCTGAACCGTCGCTGTCCGGCTCCAGCGTCGAGACCAGCGCCAGTTCGAGATCGCCGGCTTCGAGCGGATCCTCATCGTCGCGCAAAGCGGGATCGTCCGATGGCGTCGGAACGCTGAAACCGCCGGGCAGACGGGAGTCCAGCAATCCCGTTCCCTTCAGTTCTTCCAGACCGGGCAGATCGCCGAGGTTTTCGAGACTGAATTGGGACAGGAACGCCTCCGTGGTTCCGAAGGTGAGCGGGCGCCCCGGCGTCTTGCGGCGGCCGCGCGGCTTGATCCAGCCGGTCTCCAGCAACACGTCGAGCGTGCCCTTGGAGGTCACGACACCACGGATTTCCTCGATCTCCGCACGGGTCACCGGCTGATGGTAGGCGATGATCGCCAGCATCTCGATCGCCGCGCGCGACAGGCGCCGCGTCTCGGTGCTTTCGCGCGTCATCAGCCAGGCCAGATCGCCGGCGGTGCGGAACGTCCATTTGTTGGCGACGCGCACCAGATTGACACCGCGCGAGGCATAGTCCGCCTGCAATTGCGCGAGCGCGGCCTTGATGTCGACGCCGTCGGGCATCCGCTTGGCCAGCGCCGCCTGGTCCAGCGGCTCGGACGAGGCGAATAGCAGCGCCTCCAGCAATCGCAATTCCTCTGGACGCGCCATCGGCAGTTCCGACTCCGGTTCCTCGACATGCGCCACGCGCATTTCCGCCAGGCTTGCCATCGCTCGGTCTCCTTCTTCCTTATTGGGCCGGCGCGTCAGGCACCGTCACCGGAGCGGATGCCGGCGGCACGCGCTTGCGAAAATAGAGCGGCGCGAACGCCTCTTTCTGGTTCAGATCCATGACGCCCTCACGCACCAGTTCGAGCGCGGCGGCAAAACTCGACGCGAACACGGTGGCCCGCTGCGAGGGATCGACGACATAGGTCATTAGGTATTCGTCGAGGCATCCCCAGTCCTCGTCGGCCAGCCCGACAAGACGCTCGAGCGAGGCGCGCGCTTCGCTCAGCGACCAGACCGTGCGCTTGGCGAGGTGAACCGTGGTCAGGACACGCTGCTGCCGCTGCGTGGCATAAGCGGTGAGCAGGTCGAACAGCGTCGCGGTGAATCGCGGATGGCGGATTTCTGCGATCGCCTCCGGATTGCCGCGCGGAAAGATGTCGCGCTGAAACTGCGGCCTGTTCATCAGGCGGTTCGCGGCTTCGCGAATCGCCTCGAGGCGGCGCAGGCGGTTGGCGAGCGCCGTGGCCATCTCGCCCGCGCTCGGTCCGTCCGGGGTCGCCGGCTCCGGCAGCAGCAACCGCGATTTCAGGAACGCCAGCCACGCCGCCATCACCAGATAATCGGCAGCCAGTTCGAGACGAATCTTGCGCGCCGCCTCGATGAAAACGAGGTACTGGTCGGCAAGCGCCAGAATGGAGATTTTCGACAGATCGACCTTCTGTTGTCGGGCCAGCGCCAGCAACAGGTCGAGCGGGCCTTCATAGCCCTCGACATCGACGACCAGCGCCAGCGCATCGTCGTTTTCGATGCGCTCGGCCGGCCGTCCCGTTTCGAACGACAGAATTTCCGCGCTCATGCGCCTACCGCTCCCGTCAATGCATCGAGCTCCGCCCGCGCCGCCTCGCGATCGAGCGGCCGGGGCGGCCTGCGCGAGGCCAAGGCGCGTTGCGCGCGCTCCAGCGCCGCACCGGACAGTTCCGGCGCTTCGCCGGCCACCTGCCGCATCTCCGCCAGGTCGCCATTGCAATGCAGGACCATGTCGCAACCGGCGGAAACGATCGCGCGTGTCCGCTCCGCAATCGATCCCGTCAATGCATTCATCGACACGTCGTCACTCATCAACAAGCCCTGGAATCCGATGGCGCCGCGAATCACCTGTTCGACGATTGTCGCAGAAGTCGTGGCCGGCTGCGTGGCATCAATTGCGCTGAACACAACATGCGCGGTCATCGCCATCGGCAGATCGGAAAGCGCCTTGAATGCAGCAAAATCAACAGCTTCCAGATCGTTCTTCGAGGCATCCACGACCGGGAGCTTGAAATGGGTATCGGCGGTCGCCCGCCCGTGCCCCGGAATGTGCTTGAGAACCGGCAGAACCCCGCCCAGTTCCAGCCCCTCGGCGATCGCGCGCGCGATGGCAGCGACCTTGCCCGGCTCAGTACCGTAGGCGCGGTCGCCGATGACGGCGTCCGCGCCGGGTGCCGGAACGTCCGCGAGCGGCAGGCAATCGACGGTGATGCCAAGGTCGGCGAGATCGTTCGCGATCAGTTGCGCACCCAGCCGCGCCGCTTGCAGCCCCAAAGCGCGATCGCGATCATAGAGAACGCCGAACACCGCGCCCGGCGGATAGGCCGGCCAGTGCGGCAGGGTCAGCCGCTGCACCCGGCCGCCTTCCTGATCGATCAGGACCGGCGCGTCAGCATCCTCGACCGTTTCTCGAAAATCTTGAACCAAACGAGCGACCTGCAGGGGATTATCGACATTCCTCTTGAACAGGATGAAGCCCCACGGCCGTTCGTCGCGCAGGAACTCACGCTCCTGCGCTGTCAGGATCAGGCTCGATGTACCGGTAATAAATGCGCGCGCAGCCATGGCGCCGATTAGCTTGCGTCGGCGGCGAGGGTCAAGGAAGTCGCCGTTAATTCCTTTGGACGACGCACTGTCCGCCGGCCGATTTGAGGCTGCCGCAGAAGCGCGAGGCTTCCTCGGACGAGCCGAACGGTCCAACCATGGCGCGGTAATAGACGCCCTTGGCGCCGAGGTCGGCGCGTTTGACCAATGCACTCCGCGATCCCAGCACCGAGGGGAATTTGTTCTGCAGCGCCCGGAACGAGGCCTGCGCATCCGCCTCGTTCCGTTGCGAGGAGACCTGGACGAGATAGCCGCCCGTGCCGGCTGCGGCCGGGGCGTGCTGGCCCGGATTGGTCGAGGCCACGTGCATCCGCTGTTCGGCCGACAGCGCCAACGGGACATTTGCACCGTGTGCGGTGGTGGTGGCAGCAGGCGCATGCCGCGTGGACGCGGTCGCAGGCGCTGCCTGAGCCTCAGGCCTTGCGACGGCCGCGGCTGCGAGGTCGGCCTGATCGCCGCGGACCGTCAGCGTCCTGACCCTGCGCGGTTCGTCGCCGGCGACGGCTCCGCTCGCAACCGTTGCGGGTGGCTTGACATTCGGCGTCACGCTCGCCACCGGCGGCGGATTGGTGTTCTGGTTCAAAGGCGGAAAGACCACGCGCGGACCTGAGGCCGTGGCTTCCTTGACATCGACCGGCTGTTCTTCACGGGACACCATCTGCTCGGTGCCGTTCTCCGTGGACATCCGGTCCTGGATCAACTTGCTGACCGCATCGCCAGAGGCGACCTTTTGCGGAAGGATCTTGTTGGGCTCGGCGTCGGCCTTGATGACCGGCGGCGCGCCGTTGCGGGCGGTGCCGGCATAGTTGCGGTAAGCATACGCCGCCCCGGTGCCGACGACCGCGAGCGCCAGAACCGCGACCACCGTCGCCATCCCGCCCCGACGCCGGGGAGCAGGTTCATCCTCCTCTACGTCGTAGCTGTCGCGATAGCCGAAAGGCGCTTCCGGATAACTTTCGGGAGGAAACTGGTCTTCATAGGCCTGAGCGCCCCGCCCGTCCGGCAGCCGGCCGAACAGCACGTCGTCGTAGCGGTCGGTGTCGGCCTGATAATCGGTGTCGGCCTGATAATAGGGCTCCGACTCGGGATGCTGGACCGGCGGCTCGTTGTCGGGATAGACCGCCGCGCGCCGCAAAACGGGGTGCGGAGCAGTTTCGACTAGCGGAACAGCCTCGACCGGCGGATCGGATTGAACCATCCGTCTTTGAATCCAAGACGGCGGGCTGGCCGGTTCGACCGGAGGGACCGCCTCGAAGGGATCCACGGGGTCGACCGGGCCATAGCAATCGACCGGATCATCCATCGGAGCCGGTGGCGCGCTTCGTTTGATGTCCTCGAACGGATCGGTCTGACCGATCAGCCGGGCAAGTTCGGCAAGCGGGTCGGTTTCCGGCTGATCGCTCGCGCGGTGTTCGTCGCGTCCATAATCGTCGCGCCCGTAACCGCCGTCGTCCCGGAAAGGTCTGTCCTGGTATCGATTAGCCATCGTGATGTCGCGTCCCTTCCGGAAAGGCGCCAACTCGCTTGTTCTAAACGAAACAGCAGCCAGTCAAGCCGTCACCAAACCCCCTTGTGTCGGCTACATCCATTATCGCATCTCGGCCGGCGCATGAACGCCGAGAACGGCAAGTCCTGATGCGAGAACAGAGACAACGCCCTGAACCAGCGCCAGCCGCGCCCTGGTTATTTCTGCATCATTATTGATAATGAAGCGTAAATGAGGCAAATCGCGACCTTTTGTCCAAAGCGCGTGAAATTCGCTCGCGAGATCATAGAGATAGAACGCGATCCGGTGCGGCTCATGCGCCACCGCGGCCGCTTCGACGGTCCGGGGGTAAAGCGCGAGCCGCCGCAGCAGGCCAAGCTCCGCGGGATCGGTCAGCCGCTCGACGGCGGCATCGCCAAGGAAGGCCCTGCGCGCCGTGTCGCTCTCCGGCAAATCGGGAAACGCCTCGCGCGCGTTGCGGAAGATCGAGAAGCCGCGGGCGTGGCCGTACTGGACATAGAACACCGGGTTGTCCTTCGACTGCTCGATCACTTTGGCAAGATCGAAGTCCAGCACCGCGTCGTTCTTGCGGAAAAGCATCATGAAGCGCACGGCATCGGAGCCGACTTCATCCACCACGTCGCGCAGCGTCACGAAGTCACCGGCGCGTTTCGACATCTTCACCGGCTCGCCGTTGCGCAACAGCCGCACGAGTTGCACGATCTTGACGTCGAGGCTGGCCTTGCCCGCCGTCACCGCCTTGATCGCGGCCTGCACGCGCTTGATGTAGCCGCCGTGATCGGCGCCCCAGACATCGACCATGTTGAGAAAGCCGCGGTCGAACTTGGTCTTGTGATAGGCGATATCGGACGCGAAATAAGTGTAGCCGCCGTCCGACTTTTTTAGCGGACGGTCGACATCGTCGCCGTAAGCCGTGGCGCGGAACAGGGTCTGTTCGCGATCTTCATAGTCCTCGACCGGCGCGCCCTTGGGCGGCGGCAAACGGCCTTCGTAAATAAGCCCATCACGATCGAGGCCATCGAGAGTAGCAGCCAAATAATTTGGCTGCCCAAGATCCCCTTCGGCAATTTGGGCTGTAAATACTCCCGCCGATTGTCTCTCAGAAGCTTGCTTAGCAAGATAAAAACGAATCCCACCCGGCCCGCCTTCCATCAAGTTGTAAGACTCTTGCGCGCAGTAGAATGATGGTGGCTTACCCGCCAACGAAAATTTGAGGATTCTCTCGGAAAGCGATTTCTCTGAGAAGAAGGCGTCAAATTTGATATTAAGCGCGCGGAGATCGCCCAAAATTTGAACAAGCATCGACTCCACGGCGATTTGTCGCACGAGTTGCAACCATTCCGCTTCCGGCCTGTCGACGAGGGCTGTTTTATATTTCGCGGCAAGCGCCTGCCCGACCGGCTTCAGATAGTCGCCGGGATAAAGCCCCTCCGGAATCTCGCCGATGTCCTCACCCAACGCCTCGCGATAGCGCAGGAACGCCGAGCGCGCGAGCACGTCGACCTGCGCGCCCGCGTCGTTGATGTAATATTCGCGCGTCACCTCATAGCCCGCGAACGAGAGCAAGCTTGCCAGCGCGTCGCCGAACACCGCGCCGCGGCAGTGGCCGACATGCATGGGACCGGTCGGATTGGCGGAAACATATTCGACGTTGACCTTTTCGCCCGCGCCGGCCGCGCTGCGGCCATAGCCATCGCCCTCTCGCAGCACGGCGCGCAGGGCATCCGACCAGGCCTGCGGCTTCAGGGTCAGGTTGATGAAGCCGGGACCGGCGATCTCGGCCTTGTCGATCAGGCCGTCGGCGCGCAGCTGGGTTGCTATCCGGTCCGCGAGATCGCGGGGCTTCGACTTTGCATCCTTGGCCAGCACCATCGCGGCGTTGGTCGCCATGTCGCCGTGCGAGGCATCCCGCGGCGGCTCGACCACGATCCGGGACAGGTCCAGACCCGCCGGCAGCGCGCCTTCTTCCGCGAGCGCGGCGCATGCCGTATGCACCCGCGCCAGCACGTCTGCGAAAAGGTGCCGGGATGGACTGGAATTGGTCATGATATCTGCGATTTACATGGAGACGGACTACGCGCCGCCTAACGCAAATCCGGGGTCGAGTCAAAAAGCCTGCGATGCTCGGTGATGGCGAAGCGATCCGTCATTCCCGCGATGAAGTTGCCGATCCTGCGCGCCGCTTCGGCATCGAGCGCGCGGCTGTCGTCGCCCTCCGGCATCCATTGAGGGGGAAGCGCCGCCGGATCGTCGCGGTAGCGCGCGAACAGGTCCCGGACGATGGTTTCGGCCTCGTCCATCACCCGCTTGACGCGAGGATGACGATACATCCGTTGTTTCAGGAATGCCTTGATGAGCGCCTCCGCCTCGGCCATCTCCGGCGGAAAGGCGATCAACGCACGGTCGTGGCGGCGCACTTCCGCGACCGATTGCGGCCGCGCATCGGCAAGCCGCCGCTCCGCCTCCGACACGACGGCCATAATCAGGCAGGAGATCAGTTCGCGAACCAGCGCGGCCCCTCGCCGGTCGTCGTCCAGCAACGGGTGGCCGCGCGCGATATCGGAGACCATCGCCGCAGTCAGCGGCATCGCCTTCAGGTCATCCACGGCGAACATCCCGGCCCGCAGGCCGTCGTCGATGTCATGGGCATCGTAAGCGATATCGTCGGCGAGCGACGCGACCTGGGCCTCGAGCGAGGCAAAACTCCAGAGCTCCAGATCGTAGGTTCGGTTGAAATCGGCGATGCCGACCGGAATACCGCGACGCTGATAGCGTCCGACGGCGTTGCCGGCGCGATCGGTCAGCGGGCCGTTGTGCTTGACCACCCCTTCCAACGTTTCCCAGGTCAGGTTGAGGCCGTCGAAATCCGGATAACGGTGTTCCAGCAGGGTTACGACCCTCAAGGTCTGCGCGTTGTGGTCGAAACCGCCGAACGCATCGAGGCAGCCGTCCAGCGCCCGCTCCCCGGCGTGGCCGAACGGCGGATGGCCGAGATCGTGCGCCAGCGCCAGCGCCTCCGTCAGGTCCTCGTCGAGGCCGAGCTGCCGGGCCAGCGCGCGGGCGATCTGGGCCACCTCGAGGGTATGGGTGAGACGGGTCCGGTAGTGGTCGCCTTCGTGATAGACGAACACCTGGGTCTTGTGTTTCAGCCGCCGGAACGCGGTCGAATGGATCACCCGGTCGCAGTCGCGGCGGAACGCGCTGCGGGTCCTGCTTGGCGGCTCGTCGAACACGCGGCCATGGCTGTCGTCCGGATCGCTGGCATAGGGCGCGCGGGGAGCTGCCATTCCGACTGACACGGCGATTTGCCCCTTCCGATCGTTTGATTCTCACGCCGGGGCACTTAACTATGGCTTGCGGGCATTGCAAAATTTTGGACAATGTCCGCGAACCGCATACGGAGTCGCCCGATGACCGAAGCCAACATCACCGTCAGCGAACGCGCGGCGCGCCGGATCGGGGAGATCCTCAAGTCCGAGGGCGAAGGCGCCATGTTGCGGATCAGCGTCGAAGGCGGCGGCTGCTCGGGGTTCCAGTACAAATTCGACATCGAACGCGCCAAGGCCGACGACGATCTGGTGATCGCGCGCGAGACCGCCGTGGTTCTCGTCGATCCCGCCTCGGTCCCGTTCCTGACCGGTTCCGAAGTCGATTTCGTCGATGACCTGATCGGCGCCTCCTTCAGGGTGGTCAATCCGAACGCCACCGCGTCCTGCGGCTGCGGCACCAGCTTCTCGATCTAAGTGTTTGATCCCGACAATTGATGGTGCGCGTGGGCCATCGATAGAAAAACTTTTGAAGGATGGATTGCCGGATCAGATCCGGCAATGACGCCCCGGGAACCCCCATGCGCATAGCCACCTGGAACGTCAATTCGATCCGGCAGCGGCTGGATCACCTTCTCGCCTGGCTTGGGGAAACCGCGCCGGATGTCGTCTGCCTTCAGGAAACCAAATGCGTCGACGAGCAGTTTCCGCGCGAGGCCATCGAGGCGCTCGGCTACAATGTGGTGACGCACGGCCAGAAGACCTTCAACGGCGTGGCGCTGCTGTCGAAATTCCCGTTCGACGAGACCCGGCCGCGACTCGCCGGCGACGAGGGCGACGTGCAGTCGCGATTCCTCGAAGGCGTGGTCTCGCTCAAGCACGGCGTGGTGCGGATCGCCTGCCTCTATCTGCCCAATGGCAATCCGCCGAATGCCGAGAAGTATCCTTATAAGCTCAGCTGGATATCGCGGCTTATTGAATATTCACGCGAGCGGCTGAAAAGCGAGGAAGCCTTCGTTCTTGCCGGCGACTTCAACGTCATCCCCGCGCCGCGCGACGTCTACAATCCGGCCTCGTGGGTTGACGATGCGTTGTTTCGGCCGCAGACGCGGCAAGCCTTTCAGACGCTGCTCGGGCTCGGCCTGACCGATGCGCTGCGTGCGGCCTCCGACGCCGCCGGGGAATATACCTTCTGGGATTATCAGGCCGGCGCCTGGCAGAAGAACAATGGGCTGCGGATCGACCACTTGCTGTTATCGCCGCAGGCGAGCGACCGGCTCAGCGCGGTCGGAATCGATCGCCATGTCCGCGGCTGGGAAAAGGCGTCGGACCATGTCCCGGTCTGGATCGACCTCGATCTGGACGCGGCCTGAACCTCAAGCCCGCAGGTCCGGTCGTCCCGGCGAACGCAGGGATCGATACGCCACGCCGCCGATGGAAGGCGTTTCGGGCGGGCGCCGGAACGATTGCGATGTCAGGGATTCCGGTACGATGGCCGATATCAGGGATTATGGGTTCCCTGCGCTCGCAGGGACGACGTTGCTATCGGAAGCGCGCCTGAAAGCGGGTCTCAGTCCCGCCGCCCCTGCACCCAATGTTCCAGCATCTGCAGCGCCATGGCGCGGTCGTCTTCGGACGCCTTCGCAATCGCCTTGTTGTAGCTTTCGGTGATCCAGGTCTCGTCTGGCTGGGCTGCATCCCGGGCGAGCGTCAGCCACATCAGCCCACGCGCCGCCTGGCGAGGCAACTGATCGCCGTTGAACAGCATCTTGCCCAGCATCGCCTGGGCCTCATGCTGGCCTTTCTGCGCCGCGAGGCCGAGCCAGCGGGCGCCGTACTTGACGTCGTGGGGAGCGCCGACCCCCTTGAGGTAAAGCCG